>JACMLK010000304.1 GCA_014379665.1 Saprospiraceae bacterium
AAATTTATTATTCATTTTATATGAATTTATCCAACAGATATCTGCAATTTATAATAGTCATAGCGATAGTGTTTGCTATTAATATCATTGCATCATTTATTTTTGCAGAATTTGATCTGACCGATGATAAGAGATTTACCATTTCCGAAAGCACCAAAACAATAGTAGCAAATGCAGATGATAATATAAGTATAAAGGTATTGCTTGAAGGAGAGTTTCCTGCGGGATTCAAACGATTACAATCTTCTGTGAAAGATATACTTGATAAACTCAGAGACATTAATCCGAATATTATTTATGAATTTGAAAATCCTTCTGAAGGTTCTATAAGAGAAATTGAAGAGAAAAAAAAAGTACTCCAACAGGATAATATAATTCCGATTTCATTAAGTTTTTCTGACGGGACTCAATTAGTTCAAAAAGCTGTTTTCCCATTTGCGGTTATCAATTATAACAGGAAAAAATACATTGTCAATTTACTTGAAGAACAAAAACCAGGGGATGACGAAGAGATCATTCTGAATAAATCAGTGGCTCTGCTGGAATATAAATTTGCGAATGCTTTTCAGAAACTTCAGGCTGAAAGACCCAAAAACATCATTTTCACTCAGGGAAACGGAGAATTGGATGAAAGTCAGACATTCAGACTGGAATCCGAGATGAGGAAATTTCATAATGTTGGAAGGGTAAGTCTTGACAGTTTAATGAAACTGGACAGTACGATTGATCTGGTGGTCATAGCTGGAATAAAAACTCCAATGGATCTTAAAAATCAATTTAAACTCGACCAGTATATTATGCATGGAGGCAAGGTCATTTGGTTGATTGATAAATTCAATGTTTCATTAGATAGCATCAGCAAAAATAAATTTTTCATTCCTCCTGATGTCAACACAGGAGTGGATGATTTGCTTTTTAAATATGGTGTCCGGATTGTACCTGATCTTATCGTTGATTTAGAATGCAGTGCTATTCCTCAGGTTATTGGCATGTCAGGTGATAAACCTCAAACAAAATTATTTCCATGGTATTACCACCTTGCCGCCGCTTCTGATAGTGAACATCCGATTGTCAAAAATATAGACCGGGTGAATCTGTATTTTCCGAGTACGGTTGATACCCTTAAAACCGAAGGCAATATTAAAAAAACAATTTTATTAAAGAGTTCCAAATATTCCAGAGCGCAATTGTCTCCTGTGAGACTTACTTTCGAGATACTTAAAATTGCTCCTGACCCATCCAGATTTAACGATGGAAACAGGAATGTTGCAGTACTTCTGGAAGGAGAATTTGAATCATTTTTTAAGAACCGGATTACGCCTGAATTTCAATCCACTTTGGATCAGTTAGGTGTTCATTTTTATGAAAAGAGTAAGCCTACCAAACAGATCATTGTCTCGGATGCCGACTTTACTAAAAATCTTGTGAACCCGACAAGCGGGCAAACAGAAGATATCGGATACAATAAGTGGGAAAGGAGATATTATAAAGGCAATAAAGATTTTATACTCAACGCCATGGAATATTTGATGGATGAAGATAATATACTGGAATCCCGTTCAAAAGAAATAAAATTGAGATTGTTGGATGCTGTAAAGACTAAAGATGAAAAAACCAAATGGCAGTTTATAAATGTGGTTATTCCTGTCATTCTCCTGATCGTTTTTGGATTGATGTATCAGTATTTACGAAGAAGGAGGTATACTTCTTAATTTTTCACCTTATCTGAAATAAAGCAAAAGATATGAAGCGTTTGGGAATATTATTAATGTCACTAATCATTTTGTCAGTTACAGCTTATCTTCTGTATACCAAAAGTAAAAAGAATGATAAAGGTGTTATATCTGCTGATAGAGATTTCACCGTAAAATCTATGGATGAAATCCATAAACTGGTCATACAGCATGTTAAATTGCAGCCATTAGAGTTTGTGCGAACCGGTAAAACATGGTTGTTAAATGGCAAATATGAAGTGGACCCTGCTGTGTTTGTAAATTTGGAAAAAGCATTAACTGGTATGACAATGTTATACATTCCCCCTATAGCTTCAAGTGAAACTATTAAAAAAAGTATAACTACCAACGGTATTAAAGTGACCCTTTATGATGACGACAATGAGGTGATCAAAATATTTCATGTGGGAACGGACACACAAAAGGGTGATGGTACCCACATGTTGCTTGATGGTTCTGCCCAGCCTTATGTTATGCAATTGCCGGGTCTGGCAGGTGGGCTAAGATCCCGGTTTGAACAACCTGAAAAAAACTTCAGGGATAAATATTTATACAAGGAAACGCCGGAAAAAATAGATTATATCAAAGTACAGTACCCAAAAAGTGAACAGGCAAGCTTTATAGTTGAAAATAAAAAATCCGAAATCATACTAAGCCCTTTGAAATCTCAACATGCCATCCTGGATAAAGCTGTTAATGAAAGAATATTGAAATCTTATCTTATGAAATTCGAAAGACTTGGCGCAGAAGGTCTGATTAATGAATATGAGAATAAAAATGACGTTCTGGCATTAGTTCCATATTGCATTATTGAATTGAAGAAGACAGATGGGCAAATTAAAAAAAATGTATTCTACGCCTATGATGATTATGTAGAAAAGACGTTAAACTCAAGAGGGCCTGAAGATATGGGTAAGATGAACAGATTGTTTGTCTGGTCAGATGACAAAGATTTTTACGTGGTACAGACTCGTGTATTTGGATCAATTTTTATTGGGTATTCAGACTTTTACCGTTAAGGGAAGAGATTTAAAGTTAAAAGTACATTTTGAATTCAAAAACTGAATATCTTGCATCTTAATAAATAAAGAGGATTTGCCATACATAAGATATTTCTATTTTCTGTTTTTAGTCATCATATTGATTGCTGCATCCTCCTGGCATGCTATACCGGTATGGGGGTTTTATGGTCACAGACTGATCAATAAAATGGCTGTTTTTACCCTTCCGACAGAGATCATGGCATTTTACAAAAAAAATATTGAATATATGACAGAGCATGCTATCGATCCTGATAAACGAAGGTATGCTACAAAACATGAAGGGGTAAGACATTATATCGATATAGACCACTGGGACAAAATTCCATTTCCAAATGTTCCTCGTGATTTTGAGGAAGCCATTATCAAACATTGTACTATAAGTTTTGTATCCAAAGGTGACACATTGCATTTTAATAAAACGATTTTAAATGATTCGCTTTATCTTGAAACTGATGCCTTTGGTGGTATAACGCTAGGTATTGACTATCCACTTTTTGTCAAATACTGGAAAAAAGTAATCAAACCACTGTATTATGAAGATGAATGGAAGTTATCAGGGTATGATTTTGATGAACTTTTTGGAACCGCATATTTTCAAAAGAATAAAATTGATATACTTATCAATGACCATTTCTCAGAACATGGTATCGTGCCATATCACCTGGAAAGCATGATGTCTAAACTCACCAGATCCTTTGAAAATAAAGATTATGCCAATATCCTCAGATATTCTGCTGAGTTCGGTCATTATTTAAGCGATGCACATGTTCCATTACATACTACTACAAATTATAATGGTCAGTTGACCAATCAGGTAGGCATTCATGCATTCTGGGAATCCAGGATTCCGGAACTTTTTGCAGAAAGAGAATATGACTTCTTTGTTGGCAAAGCCACGTATATTGAAAACCCAAAAGAATATTTCTGGGATATAATCATCAAAGCCCACGGCCATCTGGACAGTGTTTTGCAGGTGGAGAAACGACTCAGTAAAGTGTTTGATTCGGACAGACAATTCTGTTTTGACGAAAGACTTAATCAGACGATCAGAATACAGTGTCCGGAATATGCAGAAGCGTATTCAAGTGCTTTAGGATCAATGGTAGAAGAACAAATGAGATCTTCGATTCACGCGGTTGGTTCCTGTATTTATACCTGTTGGGTGAATGCAGGTCAGCCTGTATTGGCTGAATTCCCTGAAGTTGTCTTTATTGAACAAACTGAAGAGCCAATACCAGCTAAAGACGTTAAAGCAAGATCGCACGACAATTAATCCTTTGACCGAAATTCCGGCTTTTACTTATGTTTAATTGACATAACGTGCACTGCCAATCATAACGCCAACAAATCCGAATAAAGCTGTAATAAAAGTATCTGTTACTACAAACCAAACAGGGAAATGATAAGTAAATAAATAAATCATTACCGGTATAAAAATAATGCTGACTGAAATGATACCGAAGGTCATCCGGCTAAAGCCTGCCGTCAGGCTGCTTATAAGTCCTGCTGAAAATGATGCCAGGCCATGGCTTATTCCGATAATTATAAAAGCTTTGTCAGGTAATGTTTCCATCCAGGCCCTCAGCTCATTGTTGCTATCGAAATTAAGACCGGAAGGCTGTGGGTAAATACCGTCTCTGATCATTTGAGCCATAAATATGATTAGTATAGCAGTAATCAATGCCGTAAGAATCCCAAATATTTGTTTCAATGCGTATCTTTTATCTTGGTTTACGGAGAACAAATGACTCTGATGAGGAAAATTTGGAAGTGCAAAGATACAAAAAAGAAATTTAGCGCTCCTTTTTTATTTTTTATGTCCAATCAGATCATCAATTCATTAGGATTTTATAACCTGCCGGATATTGACCAAATCGGTAAGCAACGATTCCAGATTTATCAATGGCAACATATTGGCTGCATCAGACTTTGCCTCAGATGGGTTTGAATGGGTTTCGATGAATATTCCATCCACACCTACAGCGATTGCTGCTTTGGCAATGGTACTGATTAAGCCGGGTTTGCCGCCGGTCACCCCTGAAGGTTGGTTAGGTTGCTGGAGTGAGTGCGTACAATCCATAATAACAGGAACTCCAAATGATCGCATCACAGGTATGCCTCTAAAATCAACCACTAAATCCTGGTACCCAAAAGTAGTTCCTCTTTCTGTAAGCATAACTTTTTCATTATGGCAATCCCTTACTTTTTGAACCGCATGTATCATAGAATCGGCACTCATGAACTGACCTTTTTTGATATTTACTATTTTACCGGTTTCAGCTGCAGCTTTGATTAATGATGTTTGTCTGCAAAGAAAAGCAGGTATCTGCAAAATATCTACATAAGCAGCAGCAACAGCCGCTTCTTCATCAGTGTGTATATCAGTGGTCACAGGAAGATCAAAAGTTTCGGCCACTTTTCTAAGGATTTTTAAGGCTATTTCATCACCAATACCGGTAAAAGATTGAATTGATGAGCGGTTAGCCTTTTTGTATGATCCTTTAAATACAAATGGGATTTGAAGATCATAGGTGATTTTTTTTATTTTTTCGGCTATCTCCATAGCCATTTTTTCGGATTCTATGGCACATGGTCCCGCAATTAAAAAAAAGTTACCGGATGTGTGGTGACTGATATTTTTTATAGATGGAATCAATGAATAAGTGTCCATATAATTACTAACTTTTTGGTATCATTAATTTCCAAACACATATTGAATGATATTGGCACCCATTCGCAACGCTTTTATTCTAACTTCTTCGGGATCTTTGTGCACTTCCGGGTCTTCCCAACCATCACCCAGATCACATTCATAACTGTAAAAACAAATCAAACGACCTTCCCACATCAACCCAAACCCCTGAGGGGGCTTATCGTCATGTTTATGAATTTTTGGAAGTCCGTTGTCAAATTTATACTTTTGATTGTATAAGGGATGGTTAAAGGGCAATTCGATAAAACTCAATTCAGGAAAAACCTTCTTCATGGCCAACCTGACGTAAGGGTCCATGCCGTAATTGTCATCTATATGGAGAAAACCACCTGCGAGGAGGTAACTTCTCAGGTTTTCAGCGTCCGTGTCTGAAAATACTACATTACCATGCCCTGTCATATGTACCAATGGATAATTAAAAAGTTCTACACTACCCACATCTACCACAGCATATTCAGGATCAATATTTGTATTCAAAAACTTATTACAGAAACCTGCCAGATTTACAAGGGATGTCGGATTGGAATACCAGTCGCCACCTCCACCATATTTTAGTAAACCGATTTTCAGCGACGGCCCGCTTGCAGCGAAAACAAAAATGGGGAAAAGTAATACACAAAGTAATCTCATATGTACATCGAATTTGACTTAATAACGTAATAATTTCACAAATCGTTTATTTCAGTCTTAACAAATTAAACGAAAGAATTGAAATTTAATAAGTCCTGAAGAAATCAGAACCCCGAAATTTATTCAGATCAGATAGTAAAGACTAATTGAATATTTCAGTTCCTGAAAAATGAAAGGAAGATTCAATAGCCGCATTATCATCACTGTCAGATCCATGGACTGCATTTTCTCCTATGTTTTTGGCAAATTTAGCTCTGATGGTTCCGGGTGCAGCTTCGGCTGGGTTGGTAGCTCCAATCAATTTCCTGAAATCTTCTACCGCATTTTCTTTTTCAAGAATGGCTGCTACTATAGGTCCCGATGACATAAAATCCACCAATTCACGGTAAAATGGCCTGGCACTGTGTACTGCATAAAATTCTCCTGCTTTCTCAGTTGACAATTTAGTATATTTCAAAGCTACTATTTTAAATCCTCTGTCATTAATCTGAGAAAGAATAGCTCCGATATATCCGTCAGCTACAGCATCAGGTTTAATCATTGTAAATGTTCTGTTACCCGACATTTCTTATAATTTAAATTTTGATTTCTTAAAAACGCCGCAAAAGTATGAAATCATATTTCATTTTTAGAGAAAAAACAGAAAATAATTTTGATGTCTGCAATAAAATTCTGACTTTTGCACCAATTATGTCAGACGAGATTAAGCAATTAAAACAATATCTTTCTTTGCCAAAGGAGATAGCCATCATTACTCATAGAAATCCGGATGGTGATGCTATGGGATCGTCGTTAGGTCTGGCAGCATATCTTCGGAAATTAAACCATTCTGTCAAAGTAATATATCCATCTGAATATCCGATAGGGTTTGCCTATATGACTAATGTACATCAGGTTATTATTTTTGATCTGGATCAAAATGCTGCAAGGTTGGCTATTGATAAAGCGGATTTAATTTTTTGTCTGGATTTTAATGGATTGGACAGGGTAGACAAACTTGGAGAAAATATACAATACAGCAAGGCAAAAAAAGTACTTATCGACCATCATTTGGATCCTGAGCCATTCACTGATATTGAATTTTCCGAAACAGAGGCCAGCAGTACCTGTGAATTGGTATTTAAAGTGATAGATGAATTGGGAGACAGAAATCAGATTGACTCTGCAATTGGAGATTGTCTCTTTACAGGGCTTGTCACTGATACAGGTTCGTTCAGATATGGAACAAGACCATATACCTATGAGGTAGCTGGAATACTGAAATCATTAGGAGTAGATGATTATAAACTGGCAGATAAAATATTTAATTCACAGAAAGAAAAACACCTGAGATTGCTTGGTCATTGTCTTGCTAACAGAATGGAGGTGATGAATGATTATGGTGTAGGTATTATGTGGTTAACAAAAAAGGATTATATTGATTTTGACATCCAGAGAGGTGATACTGAAGGTATAGTCAATTACATGTTAATGATGGAGAATATAAAAGTGGCTGCTTTTGTTACAGAGCAACCCACTATCATTAAAATATCACTTAGAAGTAAAGGAGATATTTCAGTTCAGGAAATAGCAGCCAAATATTTTAATGGCGGTGGACATAAAAATGCATCAGGAGGTGGGGTTTATGCCAGTCTGAATGATATTATTGAGAAAATTAAAAAAGTGATGCCACAATATTTACCTAAAGTTCTGCATTAAAGAGAAATAATTTTTTTAGATATTAATTAATCCAATAAATTCAAACAAATGAAATTTAATTTTTTAACGACGCTTTTTCTTATCTCAATACTGATGGTTTCCTGTAAGCCTTCCGAAAATAAAACGCCTAGCGGATATACTTATAAAGTAGTATCAAAAGGAAGTGGAGAAGTGGCTAAAACGAATGATTACGTATTGTTTACTATAAAAATTACAGGTGACGACGGAAAAGTACTTCAGGAAATGAAGGAAGGTCCACAGATGCCCGTCATTCAGATTCCGGCTGAATTTCCAAAAGGAAAAGAGGCTAATGCCATCGTTGAATTATTGGCGGTCAGCCACGTCGG
Source organism: Saprospiraceae bacterium (assembly GCA_014379665.1). Lineage (GTDB taxonomy): Bacteria > Bacteroidota > Bacteroidia > Chitinophagales > Saprospiraceae > OLB9. The sequence continues at coordinate 8,165 of JACMLK010000304.1, forward strand.
AGATCATTTTGTATTAAACATGCCTATAGACTCTATTCCTAATGCTCCGGCTGATGTTCAAGCCATGAAATATATAGAATATGAAGTAGTGGTCAAAGCTATTAAAAATGAAGAACAGTATAAGGTATACATGGATGAGCAGCAGGCCGAAGCTCAGGCGAAAATAGCCTCTAATATGGAAAAAGTCCCTGCCATTGAGGAGTTGGTAAAAACCACATTAGCTGATTATAAATCAGGAAAACTGGAAACAAAATCTACAGCATCAGGATTGAAATATTATGTAGTGACACAAGGTGAAGGAGCAAATGCGGCACCTGGTAATACTGTTCAGGTTCAATATTATGGTACATTGATGGATGGGACAATGTTTGACAATTCTTTCAAGAGAGGCCAATCATTTCCATTTTCACTTGGAGCCGGTGAAGTGATCAAAGGTTGGGATGAAGGTATTGCGTTGTTGAACAAAGGTTCAAAAGCTTTTTTGTTTATACCTTATGCACTTGCTTATGGTGAAGCTGGTCAGGGGGCAACTATTCCTGCCAAATCTGATTTACTTTTTTATGTTGAACTGGAAGACATTTTAGGACAGAAATAGTCAGTAATCCGACTAGAAAAAATCATATCCGGGATTCTGGTTTGAACAGAATTCCGGGTTTTTACTTCATATAATAAACACGCAGGGCAATGACTACTGAGCAGTTAGCTGATATCAGAGTGCGGTTGACAGCGGTAAGGAGGTATCTTTGACGTCGATCGCAGAATTATTGAAATAGAAGATAAAGAACAGTTATCTCTTGACCCGACTTTCTGGCAGGATGCCGAAAAAGCGGAAACTATCCTTAGAGAACTTAAAGATAACAAGAAATGGGTTGAAAAATATGCGTCACTTGAGTCATTGACAGATGATTTAGACGTCTTGTTAGAATTTCAACGGGAAGGGGAAGCTACTGAATCAGAAGTGGACGAAAAATATCGCGAAATGCTGGCGTATCTGGATGACATTGAATTCAGAACCACCCTTGACCAGCCAGAGGATCAACTAAATTGTATTCTGGAGATTAATGCCGGAGCCGGTGGGACAGAGGCTTGTGACTGGACATCGATGTTGTTTAGGATGTTTATCATGTGGGCAGAAAAAAATGGATTTAAAACCA
>JACMLK010000305.1 GCA_014379665.1 Saprospiraceae bacterium
GGGTATGAACCATTTAGTTTCTACCTTGGAGAAGATGCGTTTACTTTTGGTGACCTTCCGAATATGCCCAATTACAACCTTTCCGCAATTGATGGCGAACCATGTATCACTGCAATTGATAATTTGAATGAAACTGAAAATGATCATCGCATTTATCCTAATCCTGCAGTTGATTTTTTACATATAGACAAGATGCATGGTTTTGTCTGTGTAATGGTTTGTGATCTTTTAGGAAATCGGGTGACTTCTGTAAATATTTTAAATGATACTGAAATTATTGACATCACTGGATTAGATAACGGCATTTACAACCTTGTTTTAATTGGTAAAGGGGGATTGATTGCAGGAGAAAGATTTGTAAAATTGGGTTACAAATAAACCTGATTCTATATTTCACTTGAAATATGTCTAACCTAGTTGCTTATCCGATGATATAAAACTGTACTGTGTCTAACATCGTCTATAGTCAATGGCGGCTAACTGTTTTCCCGAAGCTCATTATCTTGAAACAGAATAAGGCTATCCGGAAGTCAAGCAATTTGATTAGCCACTTCCTATAGCATAGGTCGTTATGCGCAAGGTTTACAAAGCTCAATATGAGCAAAATAGCAATCAATGAAAACATCGTTTTGGATATTACTTTGTTTCTTCAGCCTGAGTAAATCAATGCTTGGACAAAATCAAATTGAAATAGAGGGCATCATACTTGATAAGGAGACAAAAGAACCTATTCCATTCGCAAATATTTACAACAAAAGTTCAAAAAAAGGGACAATAAGTAATGCAGACGGTTATTTTAGAATTTTAAACAATGAAGTAACGGACACAATTACTATCTCCTTCATTGGGTACAAGGAGCAAATTATTAAGATTAAAGCAGACCAAAAGAACTATCTTATTTATCTGGAGGTAAATATTCTTCTATTAAACGAAGTAACAGTAACGCCTAAAGCCAACTCGTATTTGTTTGAACTAGTACAAGCAAGCAAAAAATCCATTTCAAGTATTGAAAGAAAATCTAAAGCGTACTACGAGTTAAAAAGTTTTGCTGATGGCAGCCAAATAGAACTTGTAGAAGGATATTACAACATTGATGTGAAAGGGTATAGTCTGATGAACTTACATTTGAAGGCAGGAAGAATAGCATTAGGCAATCATAGAAACCGCTTTTTTGTTTCTTTAGAAAGTTCAAGAGCATTACTTATGTTAAACCTATTTGGCAGAAATGATTATTTCCCTGTAAATCCAATGGAATTATCTAAATCGAAATTAAGAAAAAACTACTATTTAAATTTGGAAAGCAAGTATCTGGATGGAACGAATGACTCAATATATATTATTGAGTACATACCCAAAGATACAAGTGGATTATTTTTTAATGGAAAGATATGGATTAATAAAACGAAGAATCATCTCATAAAAATCACATTAAATTGCGACAATACGCTGAAACATCCATTCCTGCCTCTATTTCCATCAGACAAGATCTCGAATGTCAGTTTTAATTTAACTCAATCTTTCAATACATCAGACGGCCAAATAGTATTTAATCACACCGATTTTATTTACAAAATTGATTATGTAAGCAGAATTGGAACAACGCAAGAGCAAAAATCTACTTTTCTGACTAAGGCTGTTTTATATGCGTACGATTATGAGAACTCCTTCAATCTGCCATTTTTTAATTTTAAAGATTTCAACATTGGTGACTATCGAAAAATAAACGCAATGCCTTACAATGATTTCTTTTGGACATATCATGATGAGTACCGTCTGAACGATAGTATCAATACCAATGAGCTTTTTTTTATCGACAGTTCTTCTCTGACGAATAAAACACTTTTCAAATCCAATACGATTTTAAAACATGGTCTTTTTGAGCACCCTTATATTAGCTGGTCAGGAAACAGGATAAAATTCCGTGAAATTTTGTCAGACACTTCTGTGGCTAATGCGCCAACGGGATTTAAGTCAGAGCAGTACAAACTGGCCGTTAAAATTTATCTGGACATTAATTCTTACAGGGATTCAACTCATATTATTACTTCCACTATAATCGATCCTTATGAAAGTTTCTATCATCTTCCAATGAATAATCAAACGCATTGCTTTATAAACATCTACTTTGACCTGTGTGAAATTGCAAGACGAGAATTGGAAGAAAAATTAAATGCCCAAACAAACAATGTTTATCAGGCAAAAGAAATCTATAGCGACTTTTTGACCCGGTTTGAAATTAAAAGTAATGAATATCTAAAAGCTGTTGTACGCGGGACGATTGAAAAAGAAATGATAAAATACAACAACATTGTATATGAGATATTGGGAATTGACAATATTGAATTATTTCAACCATACAAAAATGAAAAATAACCCTCTGTATTACCCGGGCTTGTGCAACTGGCGGTGAAGTGATTCGTAGGACAGATTTTAGTAAATTTAACTTTAGTACTTCGTATGAAAGTTGGTGCTGAAAATTGCCACGTTCCCCAAGCCCGATACCGTTGCGGCAAAATGATTGGAAAAAATTTGAGGTTACAGAAATAAACAAAAACCAGCGCTCAACAAAATAACAACCAATCCGGTTTTATTTCCCTTCCTTATTCCACTCATAAAAAGGCACACTAACCCCAAATTCCCAGCTCACAGGCGCAATAAAATCCAGTCCTTTTACTGATACATTTCCCGTGAGAAGAATCCGCTTGCAAATCGTATGCTCCACTGAAGCACGAATCAACCAATAAAAAGGCACAGCCGCAGTTTTTAGTGCAGGGTCATGCTTTTCAACGTATGTGCCCCATCCTGCCTGAGCTCGCAGACCAATACCTTTCCATTGAAAATCATCCGGTCCGGATAAATATTCCATAGCCATGAATCCACTTACGTCTTTTCCATTATTCATCCGAAACGAGGGTGCATATACTACCCTGACTTCCTGTTGTAACCTTCCCACACCAAAGCGATATGTTCCGGTCAGCGCACTACGCCATACTTTCCCCGGGTGATATAGGGATGGTTGTTCATGGGATGGAATATAAGTACCTGCATCGATGATGCTCATACCGAATGTAAGAATGGGCTCCGGCTCGATGGGCACAAAAAACTGTTCTGTATTCGATTGGCACCCATTTATATCCACCAAATAAACCGAGTGGGCACCCGGACTCAGATTGATTAAAAAGAAATTGTTTTGATTAACGATAAAAGCGAATACACCATCAAGATAAACGGCGTAAGAAAACTGCCCTGGTTCTGTCACCTCGACGAAAGCAGATCCATCCATTGATGAGGAAGAGGATGCAGGAAAAACTTCTACGACCTCAATTACTGGCAATGGCGGTGCATTGAGCGTTACCGTAAAGGATTCTGAACAACCCGGACCTGCATCCGGATCTGACACTTCAATGAAATATTCTCCAGGTAACGTGGTCACATAATCCGATAAACGTATCAATCCCTCTTCAATATCAAATTCGTCATTGCCGGAAGGATGCTCCACCAACATAGACAAAGTATTCTGGCCGGGGCTAATCGCTATAAACTCAATATCTCCATCTGTATCGCAAGTTGGTTGTATGACCTCTAAGTCTTCCACATAATCTCCGGGCAAACCCTCCAATAAAAAAGTAGCCTCGAATGTGCATCCTGAATTGAGATCGGTGATGGTCACATCATATTCTCCCGGCGCAAGATCTTCAATCGTAGGTCCTGTTTCATCATTGCTCCATTCATACCCATACTCACCGGGTTCATTGACGATGACAGTGATGGCTCCATCTGCCAGCCCGCAAGAGGCAGGTGTATCTTCAAAATCCACGTCAATATCACATGGCACTTCTTCGACAAAAATGGTCACTTCCGCAACAGCTGTATTTCCACAAGCATCCGTCACTGTATACAGAAATGATGCTTCTCCACTAAATCCGATATCTGCGATGAATGTAAAGTCACCATTCGGCATAAAGATGACTGTGCCGCCATTCTCATTGTCCACCTGCGTCATTTGAATATTTAATCCTGCATCATTATCCAGCGCATTTTCTTCCAATGGTAGTGAACCTTGTGCCGTATAAAAATCACTTTCTAATTCAATTGGAGGTGTAATGTCCGCTACGGTCGCACTTACCGTTTCAGAACAAATCGGTCCTATTGATTGATCTGTTACAGTAAAAGTGTATGTTCCCGGCACCACCGTTATAAATGAAGAAAGATTCAATACGGATCCGGATCCCACTGTAATCATCGTGATTCCACCCGGCCCTTCAATTTCAATATTCAACGGACCCGCTCCTTGTGTCACCACTGAAAAACGTATGTTTCCTCCGCCGATACAAGTTGCGGGTGTGGTAGAAAGGATACTAATGTATTCAGCAGCATCTTCTCCTACGGTTACTGAAAAAGATTCCACACAGTCATTGTCATCAGTCACAGTTACTGAATAAGTTCCGGGGCCAACCTGGTTTAATGTAGCACCTGTCTGTTGATTGAACCACAGGTAGGTGTACTCTCCCGGCGGACTGACTGTAATCGTAGCAGATCCATTGGATAAGCCACACGATGCATTGTCTGTAGTAAATGTCGCCGTAAACCCACCACCGGTTTGTCCTACATTCACTGAGCCTGTGCTTGAACATGATGTTCCGGTGATGGTCACGGTCACAGTGTATGTACCGGTTCCGACATTTGTAATTTGCGTTCCTGTTGAACCATTAGACCATAAGTAAGAATACGCACCTGGTGGATTAACCATCACAGCTGCTGA
>JACMLK010000306.1 GCA_014379665.1 Saprospiraceae bacterium
AATTGTCAGATATTAAACCATCAAATTGTTTTGGTATAGAATTTGACTTATATTAATTTAATTCCTAATATAATAAAAATATTAAAATTCATGGATATCCTACCTTTTAAAAGAAAACTGAATAAAATAAATGTACTGATTGATAGTGCAGGCACAGATGGTGAATTTACTGTGCTCGAGAAAGATCTGATGCTGAGTTACATCCGTGATTTATATGAAATTGTATTGGAAGACAAAACTTTACATTCCATAAAACAGACACACTCCCCATTTAACAAACATCGCGAACAGTCCGCAGAAATCAGTACAATTCCATCAGTAAAGGAACCTGAAGTATCAGAAAAGAAGGTTGAGCAGTCAACTGGTTCGCACTATGTTCCCAATACTGAAGAAAAAACCATTGAATCCCCCAGACAGGCAATCATCCAACCATCCGTGGTCGATGAACGCAAATCTGAGGTCATTGAAGATGAATCAAAGACACATAGGACATCAAAACAGGTGAATGAAAAATTCCTGTCTGAATTATTTGCCGATGAAAAAATCACAGATTTATCAGACAAACTCTCACAATCAGCGGTAAAGGACCTTTCAAAATCTATGGGCATCAATGAGCGGATTTTTACACAGCAGGAATTGTTTGGCAATAATCAGTCACATTTTAATGAAACACTGGAAGGGTTAAATAAATGTCAAAACTTTGAAGAAGCCAAACAATACCTGATCAAACATGTAATATTTAACTATGATTGGGCTTCCGAAAACAAATCCAAAAAGGCAGCAACTTTCATTAAATTAGTAAAAAGGAAATTTGTTTGAAATATAAATACACATGCAAAAAGAAATTATCTCATTTATAATCAAAATCAGATATCCACTTTTTTTGATTGCTTTATTATGGATTATTGAAGCAGGAGATTATTTCTTACATCTCGATCTCAAGAATCTTGGTATATACCCCAGAGAACTTTCAGGTCTTCCCGGGATAATAACCGCCCCATTTATTCATTCCAACTGGAGCCATCTTGTATCAAATACTTCACCTATACTTGTGTTAACATCCATTATGGCTGTATTTTACAGAAAAGTAGCCTTTTATGCCTACTTTAGTATAATGGTTGGTACCGGACTTTTGGTTTGGTTATTTGCAAGAGAGTCATATCACATTGGCGCAAGTGGTATGGTTTATGGTTTGGTTTCATTCGTATTCTGGACTGGTGTTTTCAAGAAAAACATAAAATCCATCATACTTGGTCTTATTATTGTGACGTTGTATTCAGGACTTTTTACCAATATGTTTCCAAATGCTGAAATACATATCTCTTGGGAAAGTCATATGTTTGGAGGCATTATTGGTCTTGTTACAGCATTTATATATAAAAATGTAATTGAAGACGACGAAAAGGAATACTACGTTTCTCCATGGGCAGATGATAATAATTCATTACAATCCTTCCTGCCCGCCGATACTTTCGAAAAGACAAAAAAACAGCGCTACCTGGCATTTATGGAGGCAGAAAGCAATCGACTGCAAGAAGAAAGAAACCAAAGAGAGAGGGAAATTTATTAAACTAAAGATGTCTTAAGATATTTCTTTCCTGTTTAGAAAACATTGTGATCAAAAATCAGTTGGAATGTCTGAAATAGTTGAAAGTCTTAGCTTACATGAACATTAACTAACTTGAAGACAGAGATATGAATGATTTTTTTGATCATCTGATTAATGAGTTTAAATTACCTTTGTCAAATCCCGTCTTGATTTTTTCATTGATTCTTTTTATCATTCTTTTATCTCCAATACTACTAAAGAGATTAAATATTCCCGGGATTATCGGATTGATTATTTCCGGCGTAGTTATTGGTCCACATGGACTCAATATTCTTGAAAAAAACTCCGCTGTCGATTTATTTTCTACGATAGGGCTCCTTTATATTATGTTCATAGCCGGACTGGAATTGGATATGAATGAATTCAAACAGTATAAAAATAAAAGTTTGCTTTTCGGGTTATTAACATTTATTATACCAATATCCATAGGTTACCCATTATGTTATTATATTCTTGATTACGATTTTAATGCGAGCTTACTGACAGCGAGTATGTTTGCCACCCATACCTTGGTTGCTTACCCGATAGTCAGCAGATTTGGTATTGTTAAAAATCAGGCTGTAGCTGTTGCTGTGGGCGGGACTATACTGACAGATACGGCCGTATTGATCATTCTGGCCGTTATCGTTCGAAATTCTCAGGGAAATCTGAATGCGGAATTCTGGTATAAACTCGGAATTTCGTTGGCAATATTTTCAGCGATAATGTTTATTGCCATTCCCAGAATCGCCAAATGGTTCTTCAGAAAACTTGAAAGTGAAAAACATGCACATTATATTTTTGTGTTGTCCGTGGTATTTTTTGCAGCATTCCTGGCAGAAGTTGCCGGAGTCGAGCCCATTATCGGAGCCTTTATAGCGGGATTGGCTTTGAATAAACTTATTCCACATTCTTCAGCACTGATGAACAGGATAGAATTTATGGGTAATGCCCTCTTTATACCATTTTTTCTGATCTCGGTAGGTATGATAGTAAATGTTGGAGTGATCATGAATGGAAATCAGGCATTAATTGTAGCAGCTTCCTTAACCATAACAGCTTTATTAGGCAAGTGGCTGGCATCCTGGTTTACACAGCATATTTTTAACTATTCATCCGCGCAACGACAATTAATATTTGGTCTTAGCAGCGCACATGCTGCTGCAACCCTCGCCATCATTCTGGTGGGTTATAAGGCAAATATACTGGATGAAAACATACTAAACGGAACCATTATCCTGATTTTGATCACATGTGTAGTAGCCTCTTTTGCAACGGAAAAAGCATCAAAGCAAATCATAATAAGCGGAGAAAACAACAATTCTATACCTTCATTGCCGGAAAGTCTGACTAATGAACATATATTACTTACAGTCACGGATAATAAATATACAGACAGACTTCTTGAATTTGCGTTGTTGATTAAAGACAAAAAATCACCAAATCCTGTTTCAATACTTAGCGTAGTACCCAACGATCTGGAAGCGGAGGTGAATATACAGAAGTCAAAAAATAAACTGGAAGAATATGTTAAAGTAGGCTCAGCCACTGAAACAAAAGTAAACATCATAGCCACTATTGATCACAATGAAGCAAGTGGCATATCACGAACTTCCAGAGAAATCATGTCTGACATTATCATTACAGGATGGCCTCAGAAAAAAGGATTTCTGGATAAAATAATGGGAGAAAAAATAGAGACAATCCTGAGTAATACAGACAAAACAATTTTTCTCAGTCATATTGAAAAACCCCTGGTTTCAATCAAAAGGATTGTGATTATTACTCCTCCCTTATCTGAACTTGAAAACGGATTTGTTACGTGGCTAACCAAATGTTGTAAACTATCTCAGGAATTGACCATTCCGATTATGCATTTCGGGGATATAAAAACACATAATTCAATCATTTCATTTGTAAAAGGGACTTTACAGAATGTCACTGTCAATTTTCAGGAATTCCTGGATTGGGATGATATCCTTATAATTTCAAGAGAAGTTAAAGACAATGATATGATTATTCTTGCCTCATCAAGGAAGGGGTCGGTCTCTTATATAAATATACTCGATAATATACCATTGAAATTGGAGAAATATTTTGAACATCATACAAAGATCATCGTATATCCAAAACAGCACGATTTCAACCATCTCACTGAAAGTTACGAAGACATCAGTCGCGGTCCCATATCTAAAGGTATTGAAACTATTGGCAAAGGTATAGATACAATATTCAGATTGGGGAAAAGTGATGATAAAAATTAATATGTAGACCTCAAAGAGTTTTGTTTGATCCCTCCGGGATTATATGGTGGGGATGCATTTATTTCTAACATAGTATGATCCCTCCGGGATCACTGGCCTAACGCTTTCATCTGATCCGTACATTGGTGATGTAGACATTGAAGATGAAAGAACACTAGTATATGGGCGTTATGTTTGATATTGATCTGTTTTAATTCTATCATGGTAGGAACATTTGGAGTTAGCGTTTTCTTTTGGCGTTTTTTATCCAACCTGCTAACCCATCCCCAAACGGCAGTTAGTGGTTTCTTCATTAAATCGTGATTTCGTATCACGATTTTGCTGCGCAACATTCAGTCATCCTCGAGAAGGAAGGGTGACTCGTATGCTTGGCATTTGACCGCAATTTTTTAAATGATTAACTTTAATTTGATCGACTTAGTCATAGAAAAACTTCCTTCATGTTTGTGTGCAAACGGTAGGGATTATATGATGCGTATGCATTTATTTCAAACATAGGATGATCCCTCCGGAATCACTGTCCTAACGACTTCAGATGAGTCATAAAATGAAGTGAAGTAGACATTGAGGATGAAATAACCCTAGTAATCCAAGCGTTTTGTTTGATCCCTCCGGGATCATATGAGGGGATTTATTTATTTCTAACATAGTATGATCCCTCTGGGATCACTGTTCTTAAGCTTCAGATGAGTCATATAGATATTAAGCTTTGGCGATCTGTACAAGGAAGAATTTATACTGTATCTGGCAATAAGGAATCCTTTTACCTTAATCTTAACCTTTATCCTAATCTTAACCTATATCTTAATCTTAACCCTTTTTATCAAAATACATGATTTCTTTTTTCTTTAAAATGTATTCGTTTTTAGAAATCAAGAAACCGATCTTTCCATCCAGTATACCCAATTTTAAAAAATAAGTCCTGATAAATCTAAAACAGGGACCAAACCATCTTTTATAATAAGGTAACGATATCCCTTTTTCTTTCCATTCTCTCGAACGTAACATGGCATAATGGTCAAATTTTTCCATCATGTGAGTCTCGTCAATGAAACTGTAGTGTTCTAACAGTCCATCCAACTTTTCAGATTGTAAGGGTTGTGATGTAACAAGCTTTTCATGTACTAAATTGTCATTCCATCTCGTCCATGATTTATTAAACAACCTGATATTCCAATCCGGAAACCATCCGCAGAAATGTACCGGGTAATCTCCAAAGTAAGTCTGGCGGTTAATTTTATATACTGAGGTAACTTTCGGCTGTAACCTGTTAAGAGAAGTAATCAATTCATTATTGAGAATTTCGTCAGCATCAATACATATAATCCAGTCATGGGAAGTTTTATCGATCCCGAAATTTTTAGTGGCAGAATATCCTTCCCATTTTTTACTGAATATCTTTACACCAGGCTTATTTGCTATCGCATGCGTTTCATCGGTAGATGTATCATCAAGCACAACAATGACCTCATCAGCAACCTGTAAAAGAGATGAAATGCATCTTCCAATGGTTTTTGCTTCATTTTTTGCAATAATAACAGCACTATATAATGTTTTCACTTAATTGGATCTACTGAAATTCACAAAAATAAATGAAAATCAAATGAATATGTTAATAAATAAGAAATTAAGGGATATGGACTTTTAATTAATTTCCAATATACATGCATCAGGATTAAATATATTTTTGTAAGTCAGCTGCACACAATCTACTTCACCTTCTTCACCTTGAATTATTCTTATACATCAGCGGTTCGAAGGTTTGTTTATTATGCATATCTGACTTTTTCAGCAGATCCTATATTATTTTTCCTGTAGCAATGAAAGTGGGGTTCAACATAGATTCTTTATTATATCTCAGTGGCAGACCCGTCACACTATCGACCAAACTTCCTCCGGCTTCCTCTATGATAATCTGACCCGCTGCGGTATCCCATTCCATAATATGGATCATACGAGGGTAATAATCTGCCTCGCCTTTGGCAATACTGATAAATTTCATGGCACCGCCCATTGAAATAATCTGTGGAGCGTTCAATACATCAATGTACGCTTTAGTTCTGGTGTCCATATGATTACGGCTGGCTACCACTCTTAATCCATGTTGATCAAGGGTCAAGGAACTTGAAGACAATTTAATGGTGGTACCATTTTTAGTTTCAAATGCTCCTTTCCCTTTAATGGCATAATATAAACTTTCAAAAACCGGCAAATAAACGAATCCTGCTACAGGAATACCATTTTTTATCAAGGCGAGATTAATACTGAATTCATCAGTTTTGTTGATAAATTCTTTGGTCCCATCAAGAGGATCAAGTAACCATACATATGCCCAGGATTTTCTTTGATCATATGGGATGATGTCAGATTCTTCTGAAATGACAGGAATTTCAGGATACATTTCTACCAGACTTTTACATATAATGTTATTTGCGGTGATATCAGCTAATGTGACGGGACTGTGATCTGATTTTAATTTAGTTTCGAAAAATTCATTACCGGTATGATAAATTTTGATAATGGCATTCCCGGCTATTTTTAAAACGTTAAAAATATTTGAGAAATCTTCTTCCATAAAAGTCTTCAATTTATACATGTCATATTTAATGGTATCTGAATTCTCTACATTTATCCGATGATGGCAAATCTAATTATTTTTCATGTTAATAGAGATTCATTATTTTAAACTTCTTTTAGAAGACATCCAATCATTCACCCAAATGACCACCAAAGTAATGTGTATAATAAATTGCACTTCTTTATTATTTAAAACAGTTTCTCAGCTAGTTCATTTAAAACATTTTCATCGACAACTTAAATTCGCCTCGAGCCGGCTGGGCTTTTACTTTTTTTCCCGCAAAAAAAGTAAACAAAAAAGCTCCCAATACAAAAAACTCACTTTAAATTTATCCCTCGTGTCTGACATTCTACAACTTACGTCCTTCGTATTTTCC
>JACMLK010000307.1 GCA_014379665.1 Saprospiraceae bacterium
ACCTCAATCATGTATCATATCAGGACAGTACCAGAAAAGTCTATTATCAGCAATTGGCAGAAATCACCGGTAGAACCGTTTTAGAAATTGAAGCTGATTTTGAAATGTTGTTGTTAATGCCGGATTCTTTAATGATCCTGGAGAACAGGGCGCTTGATACGTTGAGATTTTTACACGACAAACTGAATCAGACTGACCGGCATATTAACTCAGAGATAAATTAACATTAAAATAATATGACCTATGTTCATTAATCTTAGTGGAAAGGTAATTTTGCAGCCAGAAATGACATTGTAATATTTTCTATTATGGCAAAGAATGAAAAAATATTAGTGGTTGATGACGAAGAAGATATATTGGAAGTACTTAAGTATAATCTTGAAAAAGAAGGATATCAGGTCAAAACAGCAGCAGACGGAATGGCTGCCATTGCAGTTGCGGAAGAATTCGAACCGCATCTCATAGTCCTGGATATCATGATGCCCGGCATGGATGGTATCGAAGTTTGTCAGAAATTAAGGAGTATGCCAAAATTTGAGTCTACCATCATCGCATTCCTAACAGCGCGAAACGAGGCGTTTACTCAGATTACGGCATTGGATTCCGGCGGAGATGATTTTATCAATAAACCCATTAAACCAAATGTGTTTAAATCCCGAATAAGCGCGCTGCTCAGAAGACACGGCAGCGGGTCTGATATATCTAAAAATGAAATTTTACAATTCGGTGATTTGGAGATTGATTATGAACAGTTTCGTGTGAGTGTGAAAAAAGTGGATACAGGTTTGGCCAAAAAAGAATTTGAATTGATTTCATTATTGGCTTCCAAGCCGGGAAAAGTGTTCAAACGAAATGAAATACTTGCTAAAATATGGGGTAACGATGTTATAGTAGGCGACAGAACCATTGATGTACATATCAGAAAACTGCGTGAAAAGATAGGTGACAGTTATATTCATACCATGAAGGGCGTAGGATACAAATTTGATTTCTGAAAATACAGGTGTATAAAAACATAACCATAAGACAGATTACAATATTAATTACCGTGCTGGTTTCGGTGATTAATTTATTGTGTATATGGTTGAGCTACAATTACTTTAATAATATTTGGCTAATTACATCACTGATTGTGATTTTGGCACTCAACTTTTTAATTGTTCGTTTCTTTTTAGAGAAATATGTGTTTCGTAAAATTAAACTGATCTATAAGCTCATTTATGATTCAAAAAAAGAAAAGCCTGGTTCAGACCTGAGTCAGGAAAGTCTGGAAGATGTCAATGCCAGTGTGATGGAATGGGCTATGAATACCAAAAAAGAAATTGCTACCTTAAAATCACTGGAAGAGTATCGCAAAAATTATGTAGGTAATATTTCACACGAACTGAAAACACCCATTTTTTCTATTCAAGCCTATCTGCACACATTGATAGAAGGTGGATTATATGATGATAAGATCAATAATGACTATTTGAAACGAGCCGCCGATAATGTGGAGAGACTACAGAATATTGTGGAAGATCTGGACATTATCACCAAACTTGAATCCGGACAAACCGAACTGGACATAAAAAAATTTGATCTCAAAGAACTGGTCAGAGATATTTTTCTGGATCTTAAATCAATTGCCAAAAAGAAAAAAATTTCACTTCAATTAAAAGAAATGGCATCTCCTCCCTACTTTGTATTGGCAGACAGGGAAGCCATCCGGCAGGTATTTACAAATTTACTTGTCAATTCCATCAAATATGGCAAGGAAAACGGCACTACCAAAGTATCATTTTATGACATGGACACAGAAATTCTGACCGAAGTCTCTGATAATGGTATTGGGGTGGAAGACAAACATTTGAAACATGTTTTTGACCGTTTTTACAGAGTAGACAGTAGCCGCAGTCGCAAACAGGGAGGTTCCGGACTTGGACTATCTATTGTAAAGCACATAATTGAAGCACATGATCAGACCATCAATGTCAGATCTACAGTTAATCTGGGTTCAACATTCGGCTTTACCCTCAAAAAAGCATAGCGATTATTTTCTCAATCCTTCGAACAACCAGTTAGCGAGTGCTTGTCGGTTAGTATTGATCAGCAGCCTCTTCTGGTCATCAAAATTCCTTATATTAGCCAACTCCACAAAGATATTGGTAGGTAATATACATCTCACCATATAAAGACATCTGTCTTCAACAAACCCTTTATATCCCCTATCTTTCTGATGTTCTGAGTATTTGGATTCAAATACTTCCTGGACCGTATTAGCCAGTTTTTTACTGCCTGCATTATTTTTATTGTAGTAAAAGAAGACATCCTGTCTCTTCTCCTTACTTCTTGAGTCTACATGTATCTCTATGGCCTTTTGAATCTTAACACCACTTTTCTTATACTTATTATAAAGAGTATTCACTGTAGATGCTCTGTCTCTTAATCGTTTTTTCTGACTGATTGGAATGGTATGAAGACCCATATGTTTTTCATCACTATCGCATTTAAGATAATGGTCATCTCTGATACCATCATTGCCATCCTGCACGATCATGTGCACAGTAGCTCCGTGTTGCATCAGGTTTCTGGCCAACCTGAGTGATACATCATAAGCATATTCATCTTCACAAAGATCATGGGCACATTCTGTACAAACGGCACCCGGGTCAGGGCCTCCATGACCACTGATGATATAATACACCTGACCTTCAAGCGTAAAATCTTCAATATTGACGAGCTCATATCCCGGTCCCATCAACGGTACTTTGATTTCTTTTATACCTATTCTCTTGAGTCTGGTAACAGAGATATTTATGTTGTTTTCCTTTGTATTTTCAACGGGCGAAATTTCTACATCTGATTTTTTAATCGTGACTTCCTTTTCTGAGACTATTTCCTTTGTATCTGATTTGGATTTACAATCAAATTCTTCAAGCGGTACCCAAAGAAAATCATTTCCTGACTTAGTATTGGGCTTTATCCCAAGGCTTACCAATTTTGTATTAAAGAGCTCTATTCGTTTGGCCACTTCTTTGTCTTTGATACCCAACGTAGATCTTATGCTTTTTCCATTAAATTTATACAATTTTACGGGCAACAGATATTCCTTTCTCGCAATGATAACATTTCTGTTTTTAATCTTATTGATATCGCAGAACAGGTCTATATTGCATACATGCGGAGACAGGTTGTGCCGGTTTAAAAAACCCGGAATATTCTCACCATCTTTTACTTTAGCAGAATAATACGTTGCATCTTTAGCTATTAGTGCTGAAGAAATAAAAAATAAAAATACACATAAGGGAATGACTCTTACCATGATATCGATATTTGAGATTATAAACACAAAGATATATTAAATATTATTATAATGTATAAAATATTTTAATAATTTTAATTACAGATCATATTTTTATCATTTTAAACCATTCGCTATGGATAATAAAATAAGTTCCCCATTAAACTTTTCATCTTCTTTAATGTCAAACCATTCAGTATGTGGATTTTAAATAACTTAAGATAGTTAATTTTGTATTAAAAATACCAATGATATCTCAACCCCGACTTATAATTCCTACTTTTGTTCTTTAAAACGCATATCCATGAAAATATCCACGATAATTATTATGATCTTCTGCAATGTTTTGATCTACGGTCAGACCACTGAAGGTATCATTAAATATAAACAGACTTCTTACTTTGAGTTCGAAAATATGCCTGCTGATATGCCCAAATCTCAGGAGACTTATATGCGTTTGTTTTTTAATAAATCAGAATCATTATATGAAAAGGACCCTGAGGTAATTGTAGTTGAAAACAGCAATGATAACACACCAAGGATGTTCAGAAGGATGCGTGACAGATCTGCAAGGATTTATTATAAAAATTTTGCGGAGAGTTCGGTGCTGGAACAACTCGGATTCTTTGGTAAGGACTTTTTGGTTAGTGATTCGATAGCATCAATAAAGTGGAAAATAAGCGCCGGTGATCAAAAAACCATTTTAGGTTATACTTGTATGAAAGCCTCATATAAAGATAGTACGCTAAACATTGTTGCTTTTTTCAGTCCGCAAATACCTGTGTCTACAGGACCTGACAAATATGGTAAGTTGCCGGGGTTAATTCTGGAATTCCAGAGTGCTCAAACGCACATTATCGCTACAGAAGTAAGTCTGAAAGCCCTTGATAAACCCATCGAAAAACCTTCAAAAGGTGATGTGTTTACCAAAAAAGAGTTTGAAAAACTCAGAGCTGAGAAAATGAAAGAGCAGGGAGAAATGGGGGGCAGAAGAGATGGAAATGTACGAATTATGAGGCAGTAGTATGAGAAAGTCTATATTAGTCAGATCAGCATTATTTATTATTTTATATTCAGTTACATCCATTGTCTCCGCTCAAAATTTCACCATTAAAGGCCTGGTCAGGGATAAAGATAATATTCCGCTTATAGGCGCCATGGTAGTGGCATTAAACCCGGTGGATTCAACTTTGTCAGGATATTCTGTAACAGAGACAAATGGTAATTTTTTACTTTCAGGGCTGGATAAAAGTGATTACAATCTACAGATCACCTATATAGGTTATGGCACTGTCCAAAGATTGATCAGGATCGATGGAACTACTAAAGAAACAGACCTCGGAGTCATTAACATGAACCAGGAAGGTAAAATGTTGGACGCTGTGACTATATCAGCCGAGTATATACCTATCAAAGTCACCAAAGACACATTGGAGTTTAATGCAGATGCCTTCAAAACTCAACCAAATGCAGTGGTGGAAGATCTGTTAAAAAAACTACCCGGTGTGGAAATAGATGCTGAAGGCGGTATCAAAGTACAAGGTGAAGATGTAAAAGCAGTCACAGTAGATGGCAAAGAGTTTTTTGGGAAAGATCCAAAAATGGCTACAAAAAATCTCCCTGCAAATGCTGTTAAAAAAGTTCAGGTTTTTGATAAAAAGTCTAAAACATCTGAATTTACAGGAATTGATGACGGACTTGATGAAAAGACCATCAATTTAGAGCTCAAAGATGATAAAAAGGGAGGCTATTTTGGAAATGCTATGGCAGGATATGGATCAGATTCAAGATATGAAGGAAAAATCATGGTGAACAGGTTCAGCACAAAATCTCAGGTTTCTTTTATCGGTTCGCTTAATAATCTGAACAACACAGGAATAAGTGTCGGGGACTTTGCAAGTATTTCAGGAGGCAGCGGAAGAAATTTAAA
>JACMLK010000039.1 GCA_014379665.1 Saprospiraceae bacterium
CAAAACCATTTTTTTGAAGTACTTTTTCTGATGGTGAATTGTCAGGATCTATAATAGCTTCTACTGAATGAAATCCCACCACATCAAAAGCAAATTCAAGTACTGGTTTTATAGCCTCGGTGATATAACCTTTATTATGGTGCTCTTTCAACAAAATATAACCCAATTCACATCTATAATCTTCAGGGTTTATTCGATATAATCCAATGATACCTATTAATCCCGGTTTATCTTTACAAGTGATGGCCCAATTGATGCCTTGATTATCCTGAATGGTTTTCTGAATAACTTCGATATGCTCTTTGGCGTCATCAAGATTTTTGGCCAGAGGACGAGGTATGTATTTCATGATCTCTTTATCGCTTCTCAAGGCAAATACTTCATGAATGTCAGTTTGAGCAAGGGCCCTGAAAAACAATCGTTCAGAACTTAATAGTGGGAAGTCAGAGAAATCGACGGTTAACATATAAACAAAGCATTGGCAATAATCCTTAAAATATTTCCTCCGTTCATTCTAAATGCACATTTTCTACGATTTCAAGGCCATAACCTATCAGTCCTATTCTTTTTTTCTTATGGTTGGTTATAAGCTTTAATTTGGAAATACCAAGTTCTCTGAGTATCTGAGCGCCTGTTCCAAAATCACGCTGCTCTTCAGATATGGCCGGATTATTGTGTGGATTATTATCCAGAGATCTGAGTTTGTCGAGAATGGATTCAGTCTTTTCACCATGTCTCATAAATAGCAAAACGCCTTTTTTCTCCTTAGCAATGATCTGAAGGGATTTGGTAAGCTGCTCTGCATAACCATCAAATAGAATACCTAAAATATCACCGGTTTCCGTACTTGAATGGACCCTTACCAAAACTGGTTCGTCATGTTGTAAATTGCCCATCGTAAAAGCAAGATGGATGTCACCGGTTGTTAACTGTCTGAAAGCTTTGACAGAAAATTTACCATAGGTCGTTTCTATTTCTGTTTCCATTTCTTTGGACACCAATCTTTCTGTCTGCATCCTGTAAGCCACAAGATCTTTTATAGTGATGATCTTGATATCCAATGCCTGGCTTATTTCGACCAATTGTGGCAGTCTGGCCATCGATCCGTCTTCATTCAGAATCTCTACAAGTACACCTGCGGGGTAACAGCCGGCCAGTCTGGCAAGATCAACTGCAGCTTCTGTATGCCCGGTTCTTCTTAACACACCGCCTTGTTTTGCGATTAAAGGGAATATATGACCCGGTCTTGCAAAATCTGATGATTTTATATCCGGATTTATCAATGCTTTAATACCGGTTGCTCTATCATACGCAGATATCCCGGTGGTACAACCATGTCCTACAAGGTCTATTGATACTGTAAAGGCGGTATTGTGAAGTGCTGTGTTTGACTTTACCATGAGTTCAAGATCCAATTCCTTGGCTCTTTGTTCTTCAATCGGTGTACAGATAAGTCCCCTGCCGTATTTGGCCATAAAATTGACTAATTCAGGAGTTATTTTTTCAGCCGCACAGATAAAATCTCCTTCATTCTCTCTGTCTTCATCGTCAACGACAATAATGATCTTACCTTCTCTGATATCATGAATAGCCTCATCTATGGTGTGAAGTCTGATATCCGGTTCTGTTAAAGCTTCAGCAAGCATATTCAATTTATTTTTGTGCAAAAATAGAACTTAAAATTAATGCATTTTGTTTCCAATCAAAGTTATGTTGTACAAATTTGCGACCATTATTACTGATTTTTTCATGTAATTGTGTATCTGAGCGTAACAAAATTATTTTCTCTGCAAATTCTTCAATGGTGTCCGCTATAAGAATTTCTTCATTGATTTCAGCTCCGATGGCATTATTTACAACAGTCGTAGTTATACAAGGTAAACCCATGGCCATGGCTTCCAGAATCTTATTTTGCTGTCCTGTACCTGACCAAAGCGGTGCAACAAATATCCCCGATCTTGCATATGCTTCTCTTATGTCTTCTATCCAACCGGAAACGGATACCTGATGACATTTTAATCTTTTTACTCTTTTTTTGGGAGAGGTGCCTGCAAGTAAAATGGTCAGATTTTGCGGACACAAAGCCAATATTTTATTTACAAGATATTCTGCAGCTTCAATATTAGGAAGATAGCTCATATTTCCTACAAAGACGATATCTGTATCTTTTATTGTGTCTTTATAATCAAAGAATGACGGATCAATGCCATTGGTAATCACATGAATATCTGCAGTCCTGTTAAAACTAAATTGATTTTTATCCTGAGCAGAAATGATGGTCAGATGATCAAATTTTGTGGAAATGTCAGATTCGTATTTTATCATACGGGTGGCTTCTGTGTTGTAAATCCATCTGGTAAACCATTTAGCCACATTGGCTCTTCTTTTCATACCTACTCCAAAGGAATCCATATAATCCAGAGTTTTGGGATAGGGCAGTTGCTTACAGTACTCCGCCATTCTTGTCAATTGGCAAAAGCAATGATCAGGACGAATTTCAATAGCTGTTCTGTAGATAATTTCATTTATATTATGAGAATAAAACCAGGCAATCTGGTAGGGTAGACCTGAAGTCACAGCGCGTAACAATGATTGAATTCTTTCCAATGGCTGGATACGAATGATGTGCACTTCTTTTACAAGTTTTCTGATTATTTCAAGTTCTTTTTTTGACGGGTCTTCTTCCACAATACTTATCAGATAAACTTCATGTATCAATGACAGTTCTCTGATCTGATAATAAGCCCGAAGTTTGTCTCCTTTTTCTAGTGGATAAGGAAATCTGGATGTCAAAAAAAGAATTTTCAAATCAATGATCTTTATACTGGATTATAGTGCTCTGTTCAGATAAAGAATTTAATGAAATGTTGTTTTTTTTCCAAATATCTGCGTTAAAAATACTCGCCATAGCTAATGC
>JACMLK010000308.1 GCA_014379665.1 Saprospiraceae bacterium
AAAGATGAATCAGAAGACTCCGATGATTCATTTGGCTGACCTCCGATAACCAAACGTTCCTCTGTCTTGCTGTAAAAACCATAAAGCGAACATTCAGAACTAATAAATATTCTGTCTGAAATCTTGAACTCAAGCCTTAATACCGGTCCCAGACCTCCCCCAAAAGTTTTTTCGTCACTGGTAAAAGTGATGCCGCCCGGAAAATTAAAATCATCAATTTCAGAATTTTCAAACTTTATTAGTCCTAAAACATCAAATCCGTATGAAAATAACATGCGGTTGCTCAAAACCAGATGTTTTTCAAACCCGATTCTAAATTCAGTCATTTTTTCACTGAGAGTCCGGATAACAAAATTGCCGTTGGTAAAATCATTTTCCTCTTTGTTGGTCACATTGATATGGAATGCAGACCTGAAAGACGATGAACCATTATGCCTTCTGTAGCTGATCCCGTACGGCGAACTGGCATTATTTGGATTCAGGCTAAGGACATTCCCCAATACATTGGTAAAATTGATCCCGATTTCGTTTTTATATGGGTAGAATTCACTGATAGTCACTTTGGAAGATTGACCATATGAAGTCATAATCTGAGCACAAAAAACAATCCATAACCCAAACTGAAATTTCATAAACCGGTATTTGACTTAAGTGTTTAAACGATGCCAGTCGTGGATATGTTGCTTTATGTCTGACTTTGAATTTTCGGATTTCAATTCATAGTCAGTATAATACAACTCTTATCGATAAACAGGGGTCCTAAAATATGTAAGATTGATTGTAAGTGAAATAAGTCAAACTGCGCTATTCTTTAAAAATGGAGAGTTTTTTATAAATTTTATACTCTCCGGCTATAATTTCTATCAGGTAATTACCAGCTGGCAATGCGGATGTACTTATTTTTTCTGTTTGGCCATTTGTAATGACTTTATATTCATGTCCGGCACTGTTGATAAATGTGACGCTTGTCGTATTATATTCCGTATGGTTCACTATGGTAAAAAAATCAGAAGTAGGATTGGGGTAAACTAAAATTTTATCACCAAGTGTGGGATTATCAGTTTCCGTAACGACCACATCGAAACAATCTGATTCACTTTTACAACCATTGGAGTCAGTAAGTCTGACGCCATAACTGCCGGAAACAGCAGGTTGAAAAGATTGTGCGGTCGCTCCGGAAATATCTGTTCCATCAGCACAATTATACCATTGATACTGTACCCCCGTCAAAACCGCCGTAAGCACTTGCTGAGTCATAATTACATTTGCCGGACTACTGATACACAGATTATTTTCATAGTATCCGATCCCGGTTCCGGTGCTTATTAAATCCTGAACCACAATAACATCCAGATCACCGTCACCATCAAGATCTGCCAGAGTCGGAGGAAACAGAGTTTCAGTAGTCCCTGCCTTCGGAAGGCCGGGTAGCATACTTATACCATTAAAATATGGCTTTCCATTAGAAAGATGATCATTCTTTAAAAAGTTAAAAACGGTAAATGTATCTACTGTAGTCAACGAAAGAATATCATTATCCTGATCATTGTCAATATCTCCGACTATACTAATTTGAAGTTGGTCTATAGAAGTCTCCAAACCATAAGGATTTTGGAACCAACCCAGAAATCTTGGATTAGAAATAGTCCCGATATTTTTAGCATACATAAAGTAAGGCCGTTGGATACTGCTACCGCTTGTGTCTTCAAGGGTAAGGAAACCGCTCATTAAAAGATCGGGATCACCATCCATATCCATATCAGCCAGTTCAGGTATAAAAAAACTGCCCTCTCTGAATGCCTCCAATTCCAGAGAATCTGTGCCAATAATATTAAACTGGTCATCGCCTGTCAAAGATTTTCTTTCATAATACAAGGTATGAAGCTGAAAAAATGAATCTACTCCTGATGAAATAATAAAATCCGGTTTATTGTCATCATTAAGGTCACCAATAGCAGGAAAAAAATAGCCCGCAGGAAACGGGAAATTGTTCATAAATGGTTTGCGTGTTTCAAAAGACGGATGTTTACGGTCCCCAATATTTTCCTGTACGGAAATAAAATAAGTGAATTTATCAAAACTTAAGTCCCCTGAAAGGTCCAGACTGTTAAATCCTGTGGTGATAGCATCCAGATCACCATCATCATCCAGATCATAGAATAATAATTTGAGTGCAGCTTGTGTGGTGTCAGGTGTGACATATTCCAGCCCAAAAGGATTAGTTCCCTTGAATTGAAATTCCTGACAATAGATATTAGTTGAGGATAGAAATCCGGTTAAAATTAAAATAATGATGTTTTTCATGGTGAAACATTTATTTTCAAAAGGGAAAAATGCACAGTTTCAGTGTTCTTATCGGCGCCTAATTTAAAATAACCTATATTTGTATCTCTATAGTATCCAGACAAATGGACACCAACTTTTCCGTATATATAGTCTTCTGAAGAATAATACGTATTACCAGCGGACAAAGTAAACATTCCACTAATATCAGTACTACCTAATTTGGTAAATCCTGGCTGAGCTTGTAATTCACAATTTATCCCTGTTTTGACTTTTTCATACTTGGAGTAATTAATATCTACCTCGACTCCTGCCAAAGGCAATTTTGTCAACTTATCTACCACCACAATCTTAATCATCTGAGTTTTGGACACTGAGGGCATAAGGAGTTCACAATCCTTGGCATAATTTTTTCCATCACCGGAAAAACATGCCAATGCTATAGCTAAAAACACCCCTGTTGTTACCATGGATACTGCGTGATTAACGTATTTTTTCATGCTGTTTGTGTTATGTTAATAATATAATGATGTTAAACTGCACTTGATTTATTATCTATTTCAATATACTAAGTTGGTGATTTACCTTAAATTGATCACCATTTATTTCTACCAAATAATTACCATTAGTTAAACCAGATACATTTATATTTTCATATAGTCCATCTGATATCTTAAGCACCAGTTGCCCTATCCGGTCAAAAAATGAAACGCTTTTTATCTTCTGACCACTTTCATTTTTTATGGTCACAAAACTTCCTGTCGGATTGGGATAAATACTTATTTTTTCAGCAAAATTTACTTCTGTTATGTCCGAAATGATCACATCGAAACAATCTGACACACGTGAACAACCATTAGAGTCAGTAAGTCTGACCCCATAACTCCCGGTTAAGGCAGGCTGAAAAGATTGTGCAGTCGCTCCGGAAATATCTGAGCCGTCAGAACAATTAAACCATTGATACTGAACCCCTGATAAAACAGCCGTAAGTACAATCTGAGATTGAGTTACGGCATTATTTAATTCCACAAAGGTCAACAGTGCATGCACAATACTGTCACATCCATGGACCGTTTTTAATGTTACATCGTACTGACCTGTTTGGGTAAACTGCTGGTTACCAATGATAAATATATCTCCTGCACACAGTGATTGAGTCAGATTTGTAGTTTCTTCCGGATGAACCGTAAGATTTAAGTGTATAAGACTGTCACAACCGTGAATATTACTTAATACGATCTCATATTGTCCGGTTTGAGTAAATGGCTGATTGCCTATGGTAAATACTTCTCCTGAACATATTGAGGCAGAAAGATTTGAATTAGTCTCCGGATGAAACGTAAGATTTAAATGTATAAGACTGTCACACCCATAAATGCTGCTTAATATGACGTCATATTGTCCGGTTTGAGTAAATGGCTGATTTCCGATGGTAAATACATCTCCTGCACAAAGTGAGGCAGAAAGGTTTGTATTAAACTCCGGATGCGCCGTTAGACTGAGATGGATAAGGCTGTCACAACCATGAATGCTGTTTAAAATGATGTCATACTGGCCTGTTTGAGTGAATGGCTGACTGCCAATTGTAAATACTTCTCCTTCACACAGTGAGACGGAATGATTTGTATTGAACGAAGGATAAACCGTAAGACTTAAGTGGATAATACTATCACAACCGTTCGAGCTGCTTAATATAACATCATATTGTCCTGTTTGAGTAAATGGCTGATTACCGATGGTATATACTTCTCCTGCACAAAGTGTTTCAGAAAGATTGGTGTTAAATTCCGGACGAACCGTAAGACTGAGATGTATTAGACTATCACAGAGATTTTGTTTTTGAATCAGAATATCATATTCTCCCGCTGTTTGAAATACCTGATTTCCAATAGTTACAGATTCACCCGAACAAATACTTATATCAACATTAACTGAACTACTGATACAAAGATTATTTTCATAGTATCCGATCCCGTTTCCGTTGCTTATTAATTCCTGTATCATAAAAATATCCAGGTCACCGTCACCATCCAGATCAGCCAGAGTCGGCGGTGAATAACTTTCACTATTACCGGCTATGGGAATGCCTGACACAAGACTTATATGATTAAAATCGGGTTTTCCATTGGATAAAATATTGTTTTTAATTACATTGACTAGTTTAAATGTATCTACGACGGATAAGCTAATTAGGTCAAGGTCATTGTCATTGTCTATGTCCCCGGAAGTGACAATATGAAGGGTAGAAATATAATCTTCCAATCCATAAGAATTCTGGTACCAACCTAGAAATTGTGGATTAATAGTACTGCCGATATTTTTTGCATACATAAATATGGGCTGTTGTATTTTGTTACCCAAAGAATCTGTTTTCAATTGATAGCCACTCATCAACAGATCCAGATCTCCGTCTTTATCAAAATCAGCAAGTTCAGGTATAAAAAGACTTCCACCAACAAAAACAGGTAACTCCAGTGAATCCGGGCCAATGATAGTAAATTGATCATCCCCGGTTATTGATGTTCTCTTATAATATAATGTTTGAAGATTTTTGGCATCATCAAGTCCCGAAGAAACAATCAAATCGGGTTTGTTGTCGTCATTCAGGTCACCAATAACCGGATAAAAATATCCGTTAGGCATAGGAAAAATTGACATAAACGGTTCTCGGGGAGCAAAGACAGGATGTTTTTTATCTCCGATATTTTCCTGTTTGGCAATGAAATAGGTAATTTTACTGTAGGTAAAGTTTCCCGTAAAATCAATGCTGTCTATACCGGTGACCACCGCATCAAGATCTCCATCTGCATCCAGGTCATAAAATAACAACTTGCTGGCAGTTTGTGTTCCATTTGTATTATTCAATTCCAGTCCATATGGATTATTAACTTTAAACTGGAATGTCTGACAATACATGTTTAAAACACTACATAAACTCAAAGAAATGATGATCAAATTATGTTTCATGGTGTTTTAGTTTTGTTCAAAAGATAAAAGGTTTCCAATATTGGGAGGGTTCCATATTTCAAAACAACATCTCGTTCTACTTCATAATAAGTATTCTTTTGTACTGTAATTTTTGCAAAAGTGTAATCATCAGCAGAGTTGTATTCTATTTTATGAGTGCTGAGAAATTTACCAGCGGAGTCAGTTCTACCTCCATCTGAATCCGGTAAAACCTTTTTGAAAGCACATGTGTCATCTTCCATTTCTTTAACAATCGAAACATATGTAATATAAATATCTACATCTTTTGCCGGCAATTTTGTTTCCTGTTCAGTGACTAAAATATTAATTGCGAATGCTTGTTCCTTGGGTTGGGGAAATAATGTACAATCTTTTAGTGTTTCATAGTCTTCAAGTGGATCCAGACTGGCTACTGCCATCACCAAAAAAAGACCCGTCACCATAAAAGACAATATGGCTTTAACATACTTTTTCATAAGCTTTATGTTTCGAAAATAATAAAATAGGTAATAAAGCTACCGCAATTAAGAAAATCATATCCATCCAGTCAAAAGCACTATTACCTGATACAACAGCCTGAGTCATCTCATGTGA
>JACMLK010000309.1 GCA_014379665.1 Saprospiraceae bacterium
ATTTGAAATTTACAGTAAAATTCAAAAAAGCGCCTCTGCCTGATTGTACCGATCCTTCTGAAAGCATTCCTTTTATATCTTCAGATGGAGACACTGAAGTGACAGGTGTGTGGCCAAACTTTGTGATCAAAAATCTTCCTATAGGTAGAACATGGGTCAGATATTACGTAGAAGATAAATGCGGTAACGTCAATTTTATGACAACTGAAGTAGATGTGGTTGATAGAATCGCACCTGTGGCAGTTTGTGATGAATTTACAGTAGTTACGCTTTCCAATAACGGTTGGGCGCACGTTTTTGCTGAATCTTTTGATGACGGAAGTCATGATAATTGCAGTGATGTTACTTTTGATGTGAGAAGAATGACTCCGGGATGTGGTGCTAGTACTACAGAATGGGGACCATTTGTTCAGATTTGTTGTGATGATGTTGGAAGAGAGGTGATGGTAGAACTTAGAGTTACTGACGCTTCAGGAAATAGAAATACCTGTATGGTAATAGTTGATGCTCAGGATAAAGTACCTCCTTTTATCACATGTCCACCAAATGTGACTATCAATTGCGGATCTGATACATCTGCCATTGTACTAGGTAAACCTGTTTTTTCATCAGTTCCTTTGTCTGTACCATATTATACTGACAATTGTCCGAATCCTACCTTGACATGGCAAAACTTTGGAACAATTGACAACTGTGGCCAGGGTGTTATCACAAGAAGATTTAGAGTAACAGACAGAGGTGGCAGGACTGCTACTTGTGATCAGACGATTACGCTCAGAAATAATAATCCTTATACAGGACCACTGCCGGCACCTCAGGGATGGCCAGCAAACGTAGAACTTTCAGGATGTATTAATATTGATACAGACCCTTCGAAAACAGGAGTTCCTTTCTTAGGAAATGGTCCTTGTAGTCTGGTAGCTTATACCTACGAAGATCAGGTATTTCCATTTGTAGAAGGAGTTTGTTACAAAATACTGAGAAAGTGGACGGTAATTGATTGGTGTAAATTTGCTCCAAACAGAGATGTAAATGGCAATCTTTATCCCGGAGTACCAACACAAGGTATAAATATGTGGCAGTACACACAAATCATCAAAGTTACTGACCATGTTAAACCAGTGCTTTCTACATGTTCAAAGTCTCCGACGGATGCTTTTGGCGAAAACTGTACTGGATTTGTTGAATTGAGAAACAGTGCCACAGATTGTACGCCTTCATCATTATTGAAATGGAAATACGTTATCGATCTTGATAACGACGATATAGGTCCATTTATTAATGGAGCGACCAATGATGCTTCAGGTAATTATCCGGTTGGTACACACCGCATCACATGGACTGTAGAAGACCAGTGCGGAAATCAATCCACATGCACATATTTATTTGAAGTCAGAGATCGTAAGAAACCAACTCCATATTGTCTGAGTGATATTACCACAGTGATCATGCCTTCATCAGGAAATGTGACTATTTGGGCAATTGATTTTAATCTTGGATCATTTGACAATTGTCCCGGTACCTTGAGATATTCTTTATCTTCAAATATAAATGAAATAAGCAGGACATATACATGTTCGCAGTTAGGTCAAAACACTGTAACTCTATATGTATGGGATGTGGCCGGCAATTTTGATTTCTGTACGGTGACTATAAACATTCAGGCAAACGGAACTGCTTGTTCCGGTGCAAGATTGGCGGGTACTGTTGGAACAGATCAAAACGAAATGGTCAAAGATGTCCAGGTAGTTTTGCAAAATATGCACAGCAACGAGACAATGTCAATCATGACAAATACGCAGGGATTATATGAATTTGCGGGTATGCCCGAGTCAGTGACTTATAAAATCACCCCCGATAAAGATATCGACCATCTGAATGGTGTATCTACCCTTGACCTTGTACTAATACAAAGACATATATTAGGGATGGACAAATTCAATTCTGCCTATAAGTATCTTGCCGGTGACGTGACAAAAGATAATAAAGTAACAGCAGCTGACCTTGTGGAATTAAGAAAATTGATTCTGGGCATATACACTAAGTTTCCAAATAACAAATCATGGAGATTTATTGACAAAGCCATCAATATTTCAGATATCGCAAATCCATGGGATGCGGATGAATACATAAGCATAAACAATTTTAATGCGTCTGTGATGAACAATAACTTCGTAGCAGTGAAAGTAGGAGATATAAATGGTTCTGCTACTACAAATGCGAATGAACCATCAGTCGAACACAGAAACAATAAAGTGTTGAATCTTAATGCAGAAAATAAGAGCTTTTATGCCGGAGAGTTGATAAAACTCGAAATAAAATCGGACAATTTCTCAAATATTTCCGGCGCACAATGGACAATGAATTTTGATGCGGCTTCACTCGATTATCAAAATATTATCCCTGGTGCTCTGAAAATGAATGTAGAAAACGTAAACGCTCTTCAAGCTAAAAACGGTAAGTTAGCTTTTAGCTGGAATGAATCTAATGCTAAGTCAGTGTCAAAAGATAACGTATTGTTTACGATCGAATTCAGAGCAACTGCGAATAATACAATATCTAAAACGATAAATATTTCATCAGATATCACTAGAGCCGAAGCTTACACAAATGACTTAAGTGAATTGAAAGTAAACCTTGAATTCAGAAATGGATCAGCCGATGAAGATGCGTTTGACCTGGAGCAGAATAACCCTAATCCATTTACCTTGAGTACTTTGATCAGTTTCACACTGCCTCAGGCAGCTCAGGCTAAGCTGACGATATATGACATCACCGGTAAAGTGGTGAAGACCATAAAAAATGAGTATCCGAAAGGAAGAAGTGAAATTACCATCACTACTGAAGACATCAACGCTCAGGGCGTGCTCTTCTACGAGTTGGAAAGCAATGGTCAGAAAGCCACTAAAAAAATGATTTATCTTAATAAGTAACTTTAAGATATAAACAAAAATATTCGAAAAGCCTGTGCATTCATTTGCATGGGCTTTTTTGTGTTTATGACTGGCAACATATGAAAAGCTTTAAAAATTTATTTAAATTTAAAATTTGAGATAAATTATTATAAAAATTGAATTTATACAGGTATATTTGTTTAAAAATACAGTGTTTCCCACCTTTTTGCGTATTTATACACTTTTGGCTTACAATTTGATATATAATTAGTTAAAGTAATTATGATGGCTTCTGCTATTAGTTGCCAATTGCTATAGGTTTAAACAATAATGCAATATATATTGAGTTTTAAGTAAATTAATCCTTATTTTTGCAGCTAAATTTAATCATTTTAAAATTCTCAACATGAGGAAAATTCTTATAACACTTATCACCGGTTTGTTCTTTTTTATCGGAAATATCAATTCCCAACTTACTGTAAACATGTCAAGTGTCACAGTAGATCAAAATGAACAGGCATCTGTAGATATTACCGTCAGCGGATTTACAAATTTAGTTGGGGTCCAGTTTTCCATAAATTTTGATTCTCTTGTCCTGCAATATGTAAATGCGACAAATTTTACACCCGCGCTGCCAGGATTAAGTGCAGCTGCTGTCTCAGGTCCTAACGGAGTTGGCGTAAAAAATGGACAGATCACTTTTTCATGGTTTGATCAGGCGGGGACTGGGAAATCTTTGCCCAACGGTACCAGACTTTTTACTTTGGTATTTACAGGCATAGGAAATCCGGGGACAAAGTCAGATGTATTTACCAGTAATGTACCGAGAGTCATTGAAATCATTCAGATTGTCAATGGAAACCTGACTGAAATAGCTTTGATAAATAATAAGGGTGTAGTAACTATAGATGGCAACGGACCAGTAGATCCCTGCCCTAATCCCACTTGTTCAAATCCAAACAGTTTATTTTTATCCGGTGCAATCAAAAATGCCAAACCCGGAGATATCGTATGTATACCCATATCGGTGAAGAATTTTATCATGATCCAATCCGGACAGGGTAGTTTCACATGGAATCCGGCGCTTTTAAAATATATTGAATATAAAGTACCACCGACAGGGGGCATTCCCATGTTTGATGGAGGCTTTAACACGTCTAATACAGCCATTGGACAATTTGGTTTTTTATGGTCCAATCCTACTCCGGGAACACCACTGACCTTACTGGATAACACGGTTATTATCGAGTTGTGTTTTGAAGTAGTTGGTCCATTAGGACAAACCGGCTGTATTATTATGGGTCAGGGAACCATTCCTTCAGAGTGGACCAATAACACCACTGAGGTGCCGGTTTGCTTTAGTTACGGAAGAGTCAATATAAAAACTGATCCGGCCAAGACAGTTATCATTAAAACAGGTTCATTTATCGGAGCTTCGTTAAACAATACGGTCTGTGTAGATATAACCGTAGATTCATTTACTAATATATTGGGGGTTCAAACTAAATTTTCTTGGGATCCTGCAAAACTTGAATTTGTACGTACTGATATGTATAACCTTGAAGGTCTAAGTTCATTAAATTTTGCCATGACCTCAAGCACTTTGAGCTTTTTGTGGACATCTCCAAGCAATCCTATATCAAAACCTAACGGGCATAAAATATTCCAGATTTGTTTTAAAGTATTGGGTCCGTGTCCTTCTACTTCAGACATATTAATGCCTGGTCCTACAGAAGTGGTTGGGGATGGAAGTATAGTCCTGCCAAGCACAACAATACCAGGGGCCATCAGTTGCATAGTTGGAGATCCAGATCCCGAATGTACCACAGGAGCGATAGTTTCAGTGGATTGCAATGGTGGATCTAACGGATCTATTGCCATGACTGTAGTAGATGCAACTACTGATTGTACGTGTTTATGGAAATTAGGGAATACTATTGTAAAGGCAGCTGGTCCTGTGGCTGCAGGATGTAATCTTACCGGTGTTCCGGCAGGTACTTATACCTTCGAACTTAGTTGTGGAGGTGTTATAGAATGTACAAATACAGCAACAATAACCCAACCTACCGCAATCAGCATACCTACCACAGGCGTAGTGACCAATGGTCTTTGTGGTCAGAAAGGTTCAATCAATATCTCGGCGACTTCCGGGGGTACACCTCCATATACTTATAACTGGACACCAAACCTTGGAAACACCGCAAATCCTACTAATCTTGATTCAGGTCAATATACTGTCACAGTCAGTGACTCTAAAAATTGCACCGCAACAGCATCATATACAGTACAGAATCTTGTATCAAATATTGTCATACAATCTTCAGTAACGAATGTTGGATGTGGCGTGAAAGGCACGATCACCCTAACCGTAACAGGAGGTACATCGCCATTTAATTATGTATGGACACCAAATCTTGGCAATATTCCTAATCCGACAAATCTTGACGCAGGGCAATATTCTGTTACAGTAACTGATGCAAATCAATGTTCTGCTTCAGCCAGTAACATCACCATCGGTAACAACCAGACGGAACTTTTGGTTACGTCTTCTGCGACCAATGTAAAATGTAAAGGTGACTCCAGCGGATCTATTTTGTTGAGTATAAATGGTGGTTGTCCACCGTCTTCCATAACCTGGTCAGGGGGGCTTTTAGGTGCTAATCCTCAAAATGTAAAAGCTGGAACATATACGGTGACGGTTACGGATACTTCGGTTCCGGTTCAGACGAAAACCCTTTCAGTAACAGTAACTGAACCTGCTACATCGGTTGATATTTCTGTTACAAACATTACAGGTACAACGGGTGGAAATAATAATGGTAGTATCACACTGACCATTACCGGTGGAACACCAAACTACAAAGCAGTATGGTCCGGTGGTACTAGTCCTGATGGAAATACCTCAGGCATACTCACGGTAAATAATCTTGCACCCGGTACGTATAGTGTAACTGTTACGGATGCAAATGGCTGTTCTTCAGTCAGAGGAGGAATTATAATAACTGACCCTCCTGCTGATGATGTGGCACCTGTTATTGGTACTGCAACCATTACCAGTAGTTTTAATGGCTTCGGTGTAGCCTGCAATGGAGACGCTACCGGTTCCATAAAAGTGACTCTCTCCGCAGGTACTTATCCTGTTACTGCAACACTCAAAAGAGGCACTCAGACATTACAAAGTATTGTAGTAAATGGTCCGGATATAGTTTTCAATAATCTTGTAGCGGGTTCTTACACAGTGGATGTAACCAATACAAAAGGTAGTGCATCTTCTACTGCATTGGTGATCACGCAACCATCCAAACTATCTGCTTCTGCCCCTAAGATAAATTGTACAGACAAAAATAATGCTACCGGTTCCATTGAAATTTTATTAAACAATACAGGAAATTCACCTTATACCTTCAATTGGTTTGGACTCAATGCTACCGACAATCTGGTCGAAGATCTTGCGGAAGATGTCTATAATGTAACAGTTACTGACGCCAACGGCTGCGAAATAAAAATTTCCAATATAGAAGTTAGGGAATGTTCAATTTCCGGAGCTTGTTACGTAGCCACGATTATAATTTCACCAAATGGGGATAATTTAAATGATATTTTTGTTATAAATTGTGTTCAGGATAATCCTTCTGATCTTAGCGTATTTGACAGATGGGGAAGGGTAGTTTATTCACAGAGCAATTATGATAACACCTGGCAGGGTATCGACAATAGTGGAAATGAACTTAAAGAAGGTGCTTATTTATGGGTGCTTACCGTAAATTTTGGTCAGGGAAGGCGTGAAGTGTACAAAGGAACAGTTACCCTTTTGCGAACCAGATAATAATTGAAGAATATTCATAAACTAAATAATATGAAAACATTGTATTCTATAAAAATTGTATGTGCACTTTTTGCTATTATGGCATGTTTAGTAAATGCCAAAGCGCAGTCCAGATATTTTGATGAGAGATATATATACACTCAGGCCTATGTCAATCCACAATTGATCAATCCGGGTGCTTTTGGATCTGCCATGCAGCATCAGATTCTGGTCAATTACAGAAATAAATGGTCAGGGATAGAAGGAGCGCCAAAAACCATCACCTTATCATACAATGGTCCGGTGGGCAACAGATTGGGTGTAGGCGTTAACGTACTGAGTGATAAATTCGGACAGTTGGAGACCACTAAAGGAGCATTGGGACTTAGTTATACCATAAAATCTGAATCTAACCAGGTAGGCTTCGGTTTGTCAGCAGAGTATATTAAACATGCATTATCAGGTTTTGGAAATGCTGACCCTTTAGACCCATTGATCAGTGCTGCCTTGGCCGGAACTGAGTACTTTGACGCTTCTTTTGGAATTTATGGGATCTATTTGGATAAGCTCACTTATGGAATTGTTTTACCATCGATGGTAAGTTCGAGAATAAGTGATGTAGATCAGGATGCACCAGACAGGGATTTGGGATTTATTCTTCAGGTGGGTTACAAATTGGATGTTCAATCAGATATTTCACTTACACCTAGTATGCTCATGAAAAAGCTTGCTAACGTACCAACTCACATAGATTTGAATTTAAATTTTGGTTTTTTGGATGATAAATTGATCGCAGGAGTGACCTATACGGTTGGTGCAGACAAAAGATTGGGATTTCTGATCGGAGCAAAAGTTGAAAAATTAAACTTTTATTACTCTTATAATACTTCATCCAATTTGATTCAGGATTACAACAACGGATCCCACGAATTGACCTTGGGAGTGAATTTTGGAGGGAAATAATCTTTATTGAAATAATATTTTAAAAGGGATCAATAGGAATGTTGATCCCTTTTTTATTTTCATGACATTGCTATCGGAATTAAATAGGGTCTGCTGGATTATAAAATAAATATAATTCTGATCTATGCAATTCAATCCCACTGGCACTTAATTTCTTATTTATTAGCATAATCATTAGCTTTTCATTTATTTTGCGTCTTTCATTATCTTTGAATTTTATTGGTTATAACCATTTATGATGTAGTTTTTATGAGAATCAACGGCCACGGACATTTACTGCCTTATCCTAATCAGATACCGAAATTCATGAAGGAAAAGGAATTTTTTTGGGTTGAAGAAGATAGGTCATTTATGTGTCAGGGTAAGTGGAGAAGACCTATTACAGATTCCAGTTTTTTTCTGAAAGAAAAGCTGATTTGGATGAATGCCAATAATATTGACAAAGAAGTAATCCTCAACCTCTCCCAACTTTATTGCAATGGTTACAACAAGCAGGATACCTATGATATCATTCGGTTTCAAAATGAATTTAATGCTTCTCTTCAATCAGATTATCCTGATAAGTTTATTTCCGGTTTTGTGGTACAGCCTCTCCATGTTGACGACGCACTTAAAGAAATTGAACGGTGTGTGGAAGAATTTCATATGCCGTTACTATGTCTGCCTTCTCATTTTTTAAACAAAGATAATCATTGGATTGCCATCGCTGATGAATCTGTTTTACCAATATTTGAATTGGCCGAGCACTATAAACTTGCTGTCGAAATACATCCATATAATGCCGAAGAAATCATAGCACTTGAAGATAAGTTTTGGCGGTTTCACCTGATATGGATGTGTGCACAGACAGCAGACGCCTGGCATTTTTATAGCTTGCTTGATTTACCCGATAGGTTCCCGAATGTGCGGGTATGTTTTGCACATGGTAATCAGTTCGGACATATGGGTTATGGCAGGCGGGTGCAGGGATACAGGGGACGACCTGATTTGTTTGTAGGCGCCAGAAATCCTGAAGAAAATAATCAGAGTTTTAATATATTTTTTGATTCCATTGTACACGATGTATTATCTTTTGAACTTCTCATAAAAAGGGTCGGAGTCAGCCAGATTATTGCTGGATTGGATGATCCCTATCCGTTAGGAGAGATGGAAAGTGTAGCCGGCAGTTATCCCGGAAAAGTTATGGATGAAGCGGTTGATGCAGGAATCATATTTCCGTCAGATAGAGACCATATTTGGAACAAAAATGTAATGGAGTGGCTCTATGGAAAAAAATAATGAATATAGAAAAGTAAAGCGTCTATTTTGAATAATACATTACTCTTTGCCCAACATTCAGATCAAAATGATGCACTTTCATCATACAGAGACTTGTTTCACATTCCCAGAGATAAAGTGGGGAAGGATGCCATATATCTTTGTGGCAACAGTCTTGGTTTGATGCCCAAAAGCGCCTCGGAATATGTCCTTCAGGAATTTGAAGACTGGAAAAACCTGGGAGTGGAAGGTCATTTTCATGCAAAGACACCATGGATGCCTTATCATGAAATATTAACAGAAAAGATGGCAGGCATAGTAGGTGCGAAATCATCTGAAGTAGTTATAATGAATAGTCTTACGGTAAATCTTCACTTAATGATGACTTCATTTTACCGTCCAACCAAAGAGAGATATAAGATTTTATTTGAGTATTCGCCTTTCCCATCAGACAGATACGCCATTGCCAGCCAAATTAAATTTCATGGGTTTAATCCTGATGAAGGTATGATAGAATTGAAACCTGACAGAAACACAGAAGTGGTGTCAGACCATAGTATTAAAGAAATTCTTTCCAAACATGGAAACGAAATAGCCCTGATACTTATAGGAGGTGTAAACTATTACACTGGTCAGGCCTATGATATCAAAAAAATAACTGCATTGGGTCATCAGTCCGGGTGTGTTGTCGGGTTTGATCTGGCACATGCAGCAGGTAACATCTCTCTTCATCTCCATGACGATGGACCTGATTTTGCAGCATGGTGTACCTACAAATATTTGAATTCAGGTCCCGGAAGTCTTTCAGGTTGTTTTGTAC
>JACMLK010000310.1 GCA_014379665.1 Saprospiraceae bacterium
ACCTACCTGAGTTTTAACATATCCCCACATATTTGCTTAATTTCATACGAAATGGTCATTATGTAATCAAATCATTTGCAATGTGTAATTGATTTGATTATACTATTTTACAAATTAAAAAAATAATATATATATTTTGTTATTTTTTTGGAATTAAGTGGGAAAAAGTGGGAACTGATGATATCTTTGCATCAACAACCAACAGAAAAGTGTGAAACAATATAAATTCACCGGAGAATATGAATGTAAACTTGATGCCAAAGGAAGGCTAAAATTGCCTACCGCAATTATAAAGCAGATTGGTGGCGACGAAAATCTTAAGTTTACTATCAACCGTGGATTTGAAAAACACCTCATGTTGTATCCCAATGACGTTTGGGAAGTAAAGACGAACGAGATTAATCAACTCAATATTTTCAGTACACAACAAAGACAGGCCATAAGATACTTTTATCGTGGTGCTACAGAGCTAGAGATGGATGCTGCGGAAAGAGTTAATCTTCCGGGCAGCCTGATGGAATACGCCGGCATAGATAAAGATGTGGTGCTATTTGCATATCAGAATCAAATTGAGATTTGGGCAAAAGATAAGTATGAAAGTATGTTGGGTGAAGAGCCGGAAGAATTTGGTTCCATAGCTGAAAAAATATTTGGTGGAATTAAATCATCCGGAGATATATAATCTCAATGGCGATGGATGAATATCATGTTCCAGTATTATTAGACGAAAGTATCCATTTATTAAATATCCGGCCAGACGGAAAATATGTTGATGTAACATTTGGTGCGGGCGGACATTCCGGATCGATTTTAAAGGAACTAAATGCTAAAGGGCGTTTATATG
This sequence comes from Saprospiraceae bacterium, assembly GCA_014379665.1. GTDB lineage: Bacteria > Bacteroidota > Bacteroidia > Chitinophagales > Saprospiraceae > OLB9. Next base: position 845 of record JACMLK010000310.1, read on the forward strand.
CTTTTGACCAGGATGAAGATGCTGTTTTGAACACCATTAAAGATCAGAGATTCACACTGATTGAAGCCAATTTCAGATATCTCAAACGTTTTTTACGATTAGAAGGGATAAAAGAAGTGGATGGGATTCTGGCAGATTTGGGGGTTTCTTCCCATCAGTTGGATTTTCCTGAACGAGGTTTTTCATATCGGTTTGATACCCCTTTGGATATGAGGATGAATATTAAAAGTAATATATCAGCAGCTGATTTGCTTCGTACATATTCAGAAGAAGTGTTAGTAGAGATTCTAAGCAGTTTTGGTGAGGTAAGAAATTCTAAAAGTTTGGCAAGAGCCATAATTAAGGCAAGAAAATTTGCTGATATTAAGACAACTTTTGAATTTAACAGGTTGCTGGATACGGAAGCAATAGGACCAAAACAGAAGTATTTTTCTCAGGTATATCAAGCGCTAAGAATGGAAGTGAATGATGAGATTGGCGCTTTAAAAAATTTGTTGACAGACGGGATGGAAATATTGAAGCATGGGGGAAGATTTGCAGTGATTACCTTCCACAGTATTGAAGACAGAGTGGTAAAAAACTTTTTTAAATCAGGGAATTTTAAGGGAGAAATTGAGAGTGATGAATTTGGAAATATTTACAAACCGTTTTTAATAGTCAACAAAAAAGTAATCGTGGCAAATTCAAAAGAGCAAAAGCAAAATACAAGATCCAGAAGTGCGAAGTTGAGAGTGGCAGAGAAAATTTAGAAATTAGATTAATTGCAACATAACGATTTTTTGAAAAATGGCAATTTCATAAATCAATAAAATAAATTCATTAGAGTATGACTAGTTTCCAGGATAAGAAAGCTACACTTTTTAGACTGAAATGGGTCGAATGGATTTTTGTCAATTTGCCGTTTGTATGCTACCTGGCTTTATTGGGAGTCATTTATATCTCAAATGCACATGCGACTGAAAAGGCTGTGCGAAGGATAGAAACATTAAAACAGGAAGTGAAGGATACCAAGTGGCGATGCATGAACCTTAAGCAGGAAGTAATGCATGGTAGCATACAATCGCAAATTGAAAAGAAAGTAGAGGGGTCAGGTTTAGTCCCGATGACTGAACCACCATTTAGAATTGTGGCGGATAAAGGCAGTAAATGATAGTGTTATAATGGACAGGAAGAAGGAATTACTTTGGCGGACATATTTGGTTATGTTTTTCTTTGTGGTAGCCACCGGGGTGATCCTCTTTAGAATATTTAAAATCAGTTTTATTGAAAGAGATAAGTGGCGACAGAAAGGAGAGATAAATGTACAGTGGAGAGTAGTAGATGCAGACAGAGGTAATATATATGCTGAAGAGAGCAATTTATTGTCTACATCATTACAGTTCTTTGAGGTTAGGATGGATATGAGTATAATCAGAAATGATGATTTTGACAAAGGAGTTGATTCTCTGGCAAGTTTTCTGAGTAATTTCAATCCAAATTTTATCAGACAAAAAACAATTGCTGAATGGAAAAAGGAGATGCGTTCAGCAAGAAAAAAAGGTAATAAGTACTTTTTTATTGCAAAAGGACTTGACATTGAAGCATTCAACAAACTCAAAAAAGCTCCTATACTTAGATTAGGTAAGATTAGGGGAGGATTGGTCAGTTCAAGGTATGGAAAACGCGTAAAGCCATACCGCGAGTTGGCTAGCAGAACTATAGGTGTGGACCGGGAAAATGCTGATCGTATTGGATTGGAAGGCTACTTTGATAAGTTTCTGAAAGGAGACACAGATCAGAGATTAATGAAAAGATTGTCACCTTCAGAAGATATTTGGGTACCGGTTTATGATCCCTCTGAAAATGAAATCAAACGAGGCGACGATATTTACACTACCATTAATATAGATATGCAGGATATTGTACATCATGAATTATTGGAAGCTGTACAGAAACATAGCGCGGAAGGAGGGGTGGCCATTCTTATGGAAGTAGGGACAGGCGCAATCAAGGCAATTTCTAATCTGACTAAAGCCCAAGACAGTACATATTTTGAAATGTATAATCAGGCGGCAGGAAGACTCAGCGAACCCGGGTCTACCATGAAACTAGCTACTATGCTTGCTTTAATGGAAGATGGTGTGACTAATCCTGATACATTGGTTTATCTGAATTACGGAACGAAGAATTTTTCTGATCGGACCATGCATGATTCTGAAAAACATGGGAAGCAATATGGTACTATGTCAGAGACATTTGAGTTGTCTTCCAATGTAGGTGTGGCTACGCTGGCCAATGACAGATATAATTCAAAAGAAGGTCGTAAGTTATGGATGAAAAGGTTAAGACAATTCGGACTCAACGAACCTACAGGCATTGATATCACTGGTGAAGCCATGCCTGAAATTAAAGATCCGGTGAAAAATAAAGATAAGTGGTACGGAACAACCATACCCTGGATGGCACATGGATATGAATTAATGGTGACCCCATTGCAGATGTTAAATTTTTATAATGCAGTGGCTAATGAAGGCAAACTAATGAAACCTTTTTTAGTCAGCGAAATACGAAGAGGAGAAGAATTAAAGAAAAAGTTCGATCCTATCATCCTGAATCCACAAATTGCCAAACCTGAAAATATTTCTAAAGTAAAGAAAATGATGGAAGGCGTAATCTTGAAAGGTACCGGTAAAGCATTGAAATCAGATTTTGTCACACTTGCAGGCAAAACAGGTACGGCCAAAACCAATTACGCCAATAAGAGTGAATACGCTAAATATAACGGAAGCTTTTGTGGTTATTTTCCGGCCGAACACCCGATGTATTCATTGATGGTAGTGTTGTATGACCCGAAAGGAGCTTTTTATGGTGGTGCAGTGGCTGGTCCGGTATTCAAAAATGTGGCAGAAAAGGTATATGCCTTAAAAACTAAGCAGGTTAAAACTTTGAATGATTCCATTGCGGTTGCTTCAAAATTGCCTGGTACTGCTCATGGTTATTCCAATGATTTTAGTAATATATTTGACTATTTGGAACTTAAATATAAGAAAAAATCAAATGTAAATTGGGCTACCATTAATTCATCTGAAACATCAATGTCGATAGCTGATAAAGATATAAAAAAATCAATAGTACCTGACGTGAGGGGTATGGGAGCAAGAGATGCTGTATTTATTCTTGAAAATATGGGACTTAAAGTGAACCTGGATGGAGTAGGCAAGGTAGTAAAACAATCCATACCACCCGGGACAGGT
>JACMLK010000311.1 GCA_014379665.1 Saprospiraceae bacterium
AATCGTAAGATTAAAGGAGACAGTAGTTTTTTTCATAGTTAGAGGGTCGGGTCGCCGGATCCGGCCCCTTTCAAAGAAAAAATATTTAACGTCTGTGAGTTTATGAAACGATAAAAAAAAGATTGAAAATATCTGAAGAGACAGTAGTTTTTTTCATAGTTAGAGGGTCGGGTCGCCGGATCCGGCCCCTTTCAAAGAAGTTTTACGTCGGAGAAATGGATATTTTCTGTATATGTTTAGGGTGTCTTTTTTGTTTTAAGTAATGAACCGATATAATGGTTGTATTACCAATAATGAGAAATGAATATTCCTTCCATGTATGATTACGAATTAAGGTTGGTTTTGCCAACCTTTTTTTTTGCCATTTTTTTATTTCAGAAAGCTGCAAATTTCTAAAATACAATAATATTATTACTTTTGTCTTGTCTGACGGATCGTTTATCTAATAAATCTGCTTTACAGGAACTGCATTAACCTTCAAATCATTTATGGTATGATCGAGAATTCAAATATGTTTAGAAAATTAAAGTCCTTATTTGTTGTAGAGGAAGCGGCAAATGATACAGGCACTGTATCAGAACAAAACACACAACCAGGTAATCCGGAAAGTAGTACGCCTGTTTCCACTATCAATCATACGATATCCACTGAGCAAACCAATGCATCGCCAAGCCCTAAGTTTACCGACCTATTATTAAGGGCCATTGAGGCGGGAAACATAGATGGTTTTGATTATCTTGAATATAAGAATTCAATTAAATCTCTGCAAAATGTGATTCCTGACGAAGGTATGCGATATAAATCTGCCTTTGAAATGGCAAAAACCATGGGATTATCCAAAGAAAAACTTATACACAGCGCTAATCACTACCTTAACTTGCTTGCAACGGAAGATAAAAAATTTAAGGACGCACTTGAAAATCAGAAAGCAAAACAGATTCAAGGTAGAACAGATCAAATGAAAGCTATTGAGCAGGCTGTGAAAGAAAAACAACTGACCATTGAAAAATTAACCAGTGAGATAGCGGCTGCCGATAAGCAACTAAGTGATGTAAAAAATGAAATCAACGATGCTGTAGTTAAGATAGACGTAACCAATCAGCAATTTGTAGCTTCATACCAAATTGTTTTTGGTCAGATAAATGAAGACATTGAAAAAATAAAATCAAATATCTGATGTTATCTTCTCCTATATTCCTGAAAGAAAACAAATTCCTTTAAAACATTAAAAAACAATGGTTGGTATGGTTATATTTGGGGGTTTTAATACGAATTTTTAATGGAAACAAATAAAACAAAGTCTTTTTGGTCTCGCCCTGAAGGAGTTACAGGTGGTTTATTTCTGGCGGCAGCAATTTTTGGAGGCGGATACCTTTTGTTATCCAGCATTGCTGCTGTGCTGGCTTTTGTGATGTCCACCTTTGGGGCATTTGTAAGCCTGATGATATTAGGCACTATTGTTTTTCTTGCGCTTGATGGCAAGTCAAGAGCACTATTCGGTTATATGTACAAAAGTGCCATGAGATGGATTACGAGTCTTTTTGTTCAGATCGATCCCATAGGTATATTGAAATCTTATGTTGAAGATCTGAAGTCAAATCTGACGAAGATGAACAGACAGATTGCTCAGCTTAGGGGGCAAATGCATAAACTTCAGGAGATTATTCTTAATAATAAGAAAGAAATAGATACCAATCTGGTCATGGCTTCCAAGGCTGCAGAAGTCAATAAACAAGCGCAGATGCTGCTCAAAAGCCGCAAAGCAGGACGATTGCAGGAGTCAAATATGAAGCTGGAGGATTTATATAAGAAAATGGAAGTGCTCTACCGTGTGCTTGCCAAAATGTATGAAAACTCAGAAATTCTGGTAGAAGATGTGCAGGATCAGGTGATGGTCAAAGAGCAGGAGCGAAAAGCAATTTTAGCCAGTAACTCAGCTATGAAATCAGCCATGAGTGTCATTAAAGGCGATCCTGATAAAAAAGCTATGTTTGATGCCGCATTGGAATCCATAGCAGACGATGTCAGTCAGAAAGTAGGCGAGATGGAAAGATTTATGGAGGTGTCCTCCGGTTTTATGCAGTCCATAGATCTCCAGAATGGCGTTTTTGAAGAAGAAGGTCTCAAAATGCTGGAAAAATGGGAAAACGAAAGTGTTTCCTTATTATTGGGAGGCGAAAAGGAAGCTCTGTTACTCAAATCGGAGGATGAAAATGAAGTACTTGACCTTAACGAGCCAATAAAACATCCCGAGAAGGTCGGGAGGATAAATCAATATGATAATTTATTTGAATAACTTTATAAACTCAATTCAAAATGGCAACCAGACTTACAGGATTTTCAAAACTTGTTATTACGCTTCTGATTATTACGGGAATATTTTTTGGGGGAAGATATTTACTCAACAGCACCAAATTTGGCCAGGATATTAAGAAACAGGCCGAACAGGCAGCAACAGACAATGGAACGGGCCCTGATGGTAAAAGTACATCATCTACATCCGGTCCCAGAGACCCTAATACGCTTCGTGTGCAGTTGGTGACCTGGGGTGGTTACGCCCCCGGACTTTATTTCAACGAAGGTGCCAATGCTAATGAGAATAGTCGTTTCTTTAAAGAATATGGATTTAAGGTTGAATTCAAAGTGGAAAATGATCTTTTAAATGCGATGAATGCCTGGATGGCAGGTGAATACGATGTTCTGGTTCAGACTGCAGATGCATTTCCGCTATATACAGCACCGGAGGATATCAATGCCTTTCAGCCAAAAGCATTCATGCAAGTGGATTGGTCCAGAGGCGGGGATGCAGTCATAGTAAAAAGAGGAATAAATACCGCTAATGATCTCAAGGGAAAGAGAATAGCTGTCGCCGTCCCTTCTCCTGCACAAACATTGCTCCATAACACACTCGAGGCAGCTGGTTTGAAATATTCTGACGTCACTGTAGTACCTACAAGTGATAATCTCAAGGCAGCAGAAATTTTCAGATCCAATGATGTAGACGCCGCAGTAGTGTGGAGTCCGGATGATCAATTGGCTACCGCGGATGTTGCGGGTTCAAAAATATTGGTTACAACAAAAGAACAATCTCATATAATAGCAGACATCATGTTTGCCAGTCAGAAAACCATAGATGAAAAGAAAAATATGATTCATGGCTTTTATGAAGGTTGGATGAAAGGTGTGGCAGAATTAAATTCCAGTAGTGCCAATCATGCTAAGTCAGCTAAATACCTTGG
>JACMLK010000312.1 GCA_014379665.1 Saprospiraceae bacterium
AATCCGGCAGGTGTTCAGACATTAAATAACGCTGCGGTCACGGGTTGTGACAGCACACTTTTCATTCAGTTGTATTTCCACAATACTAAGACTGATACTATAAAAAAGAATTTAGTTACAGGAGAATTTGCAGAAATAAATGGAGTAATTTTTAATGAAAACAATATTCAGGGTATTACTATTTACCCTGATCTCTCTCCGGATGGATGTCTCCAATATGCTTACGTGATAGTCAATTTTACTCCGGAGACCATCACTGCAGAGATCCTGAAAGAAGATGAATCCTGCCCCAATCAGAATGACGGTAAAATTATCATAAATAATATCTCAGGTTGTTCACAATATAATGTTTCATTAAATAACATCAGATATAATATTATTTCTTTTCCCTGGACGTTGGAAAATGTTACACCGGGAGATTATAATCTGATTATAACAGGAAATCCTGGTTGTGTTTATGAAAGGACTATTTCTGTGGCACCTTCCTCAGCGACAAAATATACTTTCAGCGACAGTATTTTTATTGTTAATGAAGGAGAAAATACAACCTTAGACCTACATATTTCACCTGAACCGGCTTCTGTATTCTGGAAACAGGATAGTTTGTTATCCTGTAATGATTGCCTGCAACCAATCGTGAAATTGCCAACTGAAGATGACGCATTGGAGTTGTGGCTTACTGATAAAAATGGATGTGTCTATGAAAAAATCATTTACCTCAGAGTACTGAAGAAACAAATTGAAATCGTTATACCCAATATTTTCAGCCCAAATCAGGACGGGCAAAATGATGAATTTGAATTGACTTCGGTCGGAAGTAAGGTGTTGAAAAGTCTTAAAATTTATGACAGATGGGGATCGCTGATGTACTCCGGAGCCAATGCATCTTCAAATGAAAAATTATCCTGGAACGGAACAAAAGATGGGCAAGCATTAAATCCGGGGGTGTACATTTATGTAGCTGAATACATTGACAGTGAAGGTAAAGCTGTTGTTATTTCAGGTGATATTACTTTGATTTTATAGGTCTTTATTGATATCATGACTACGGAAAAAGCTCAAAATAAAAAATGAACCTCCTTTCAGATCGGATACTGAATTTCTATTCGCATCTACATTATGATGGAATATTACCTGATGGTATCAAAATAATGAATCCTTTTGTAGAAAATGAGGACATCAGAGACATATGTTCCTCTTTTTATAAAAAATTCTATGACGACAATAATCCGAGAACATTAATATTAGGCATTAATCCCGGAAGATTGGGAGCCGGAGCTACCGGTATTCCTTTTACAGACACCAAAAGATTGAATGAAGATTGCGCAATTCCTTATTCCGGATTTGTAAGTCATGAACCTTCTTCTGTTTTTATCTATGAAATGATTCAGCAGTTTGGAGGACCACAAGCCTTTTATTCCATGTTTTATATCAATTCCGTTTGTCCACTGGGCTTTACTTTTGAAAAGGAATCGGGCAAAAGTATCAACTATAATTATTACGATGACGTCCTTTTAGAAAGCGCTGTAAAAGATTTCATTATCCGTAATATTCAGACTCAGATTGAACTGACAGGTAGCAATGAAGTTTGCTTTTGTCTTGGCACTGGAAAAAATTATACCTTCCTTTCAAAATTAAACACGATTCATCATTTTTTTGAGAAGATCATACCATTGGAACATCCGCGGTTTATTATGCAGTATAAGTCAAAGTCAAAACAATGGTATATAGATGATTATCTTAGAAAGCTTACTTTAGAGAAATAAAAAAGCCGACTGTCAAAACAACAATCGGCTTTTTATATTTTGCGTGTAGCGTAATCAGTCTTACAAAAATTTCAGCAATTGCTCTTCCAGATCATTTCTCGGGTTGATGGCTGCAATTTTTCCATCTCTACCTACCAGGAATGTCTGCGGTATACTTCTGACTCCGTAAATTCCTGCCGGTGCACTTTCCCATTTTTTGAGATCAGACACGTGACCATCCCAAGCAAGTTGATCCTGCTGGATGGCGGCCAACCATCTTTGTTTGGAACCATCTACCTGTTCTTTCAATTGTGCAGGGTCACTGAATCTCTGTGCAGTTCTGCTGTCCACTCCGTCAAGAGATACGCTGAAAACATCAAATCCTTTTCCTTTGTATTTGTTATACACTTCCACTACATGAGGATTAGCCTTTCTGCAAGGTCCGCACCAGGATGCCCAAAAGTCAATCAAAACTACCTTACCTTTATAGTCAGAAAGTTTCCTTACTTTTCCATCAGGACCGGGCAAGGAGATATCAGGAGCCTGTTCACCAATTTTAATACTTGCAGAAGCCTGCTCCATCTGAATCTGTTGATTTAATTGCGCTGCAACACCTGCATACTGGGTTGTAATTTCAAGTTCAGGGTACTTAGCTGTAAGTCTTTGAGATACTTCCTTGTGTAAGGCAGCAAATTCAGGTCTGAAAGTAAACAACCGGACTGCGAGCGGAA
>JACMLK010000313.1 GCA_014379665.1 Saprospiraceae bacterium
GTCTCATTGATCTGACTCTCTGAAGAATTATCTCCTGTTAATTTGTCCAGAAGAAATAGTATTTTTGCCTGAGTTTTCAGAATTACGGCAAGTGTAACCTGATTTTCTACAATCTGTTTCTGATTTTTAATAATATTAACCTGATTGTTTACAATGACATCCTGATTTCTGATAATGAGACTCTGGTTTTGAATAACCAGATCCTGGTTTTCCACTTTACTTTTTTGATTTTCCAAAAGAAGATTAAAATTTTCGAAGAGATTGGTTTGAATATTTTTAATATATTCCTGCTCTTCCTGCAATTTTTCTATTAGTTTTTCAGGATTGTTCATCAAAGTAATGTTGGATTTTGTTATGAATTTCAGGAGTAAAGTTAATGATTTTAAAGATAATGACACACATTGAATAATAATAAATATCCGCTTATATACTGGGTTTACCTTGTGATAGTGCTTATTACGTGGTTTTGGTATATGTTTGAACATGACAAATTCCACATATTGCAGGATCATATTGCAGTAATGGTCACTATGGTTTTTGGTTCTTTTGTAGCTGGTTCAAGTCCTGAAGGTAGTGCTTCTATCTCATATCCGGTGTATACGTTGTATCTGGGCATTTCACCTGATGTAGCAAGAAATTTTGCCTTTGCAATTCAGAGTTTAGGAATGACGGGGGCATCTGTATATATTCTCAATAAAAAGATCCCACTTGACTGGAATTATATTATATATGTCACTATAGGCGGATTGATAGGATTGGTCCTTGGGACATTCTACCTGATACCCTACATCCAACCTGTCTATGCCAAACTAATATTTGTCTCTCTGTGGTTGTCATTTGGAATTATACTTTTTCTTGAAAACAGAAAGAAGCATAGGATTATACTGGATAAAATTGTTGACTTTCGTAACACGGATATTGCAAATCTACTTTTGTTTGGTTTGATTGGAGGTGGTATTTCATCACTTTTTGGTACCGGTATCAATATTTTTACTTTTTGTTTTCTGGTGATTTATTACAAAGTGAACGAAAAAGTGGCTACCCCATCATCAATAGTCATTATGACGATCGAGACCATCGCTGGTTTTGCTTTACACGCATTGATAATGAAAGATATCATCCAGCAGACCTATGATATGTGGTTGAGTTGTATTCCTATCGTGATATTTTTTGCTCCCCTTGGTGCATTTCTGGTACATAAAATATCAAGAGTTTCGTTTACCAATTTTCTTTATTTTATATTTCTGCTCCAATACATCGGAGCCATGTTTGTCATCAGGCCGGATTTAATTAAATCGGCTCTTTCGATAGGAATTATTCTTTTTGGTCTTGTATTTTTCAGATATATCAGTTCACTAAAACGGTATCCATCTGAAGGGTGAACAGATATTTTAATACTCATATATGTAGTAATTTAATCTGTCCAATATATTGAACAGAGGAAATTAATCGTATTGTATGGTTTAAATTCTGAATGATCTTTATTTCTCTTATCTTTGCCTTTCAATCACATTATTATTACTGATGTCCATATGATAGACTTTTGTCATTTACACTCTCATACCCAATACTCACTTCTCGATGGCGCATCAGACATCAAGACCCTGATGAAAAAGGCCAAAGCCGACGGTCAGACTGCTGTAGCTATTACAGATCATGGCAATATGTTTGGGGTGTTCAAATTTGTCAAAGAAGCAAAAGCACAGGGAATAAAACCCATCATAGGATGCGAATTTTATGTGTCAGCAGACCGGCACATAAAAAGTTTTGAAAAGTCCAGAGGGCTAAAAGACATCAGATATCATCAGCTTATGCTGGCTAAGAATATCAAAGGATATCAGAATCTGACTAAATTATGTTCACTCGGATATACGGAGGGTTTATACGGCAAATTTCCCCGAATTGACAAAGAACTTATTGAAAAATATCACGAAGGACTGATAGCAACCAGCTGTTGTCTGGGAGCAGAAGTACCTCAAACCATTCTCTCCGGAAATATCGAACTCGCAGAACAAAAACTCAAATGGTGGCTAGACCTTTTTGGTGAAGACTATTACATCGAACTCCAGCGTCACCGTGGTCTCGAAAAGATAGACGACACAGGAATGAGCCAGGAAGATGTCAATCAGGTACTTCTGGGATTTGCTAAAAAATACAATATCCAGACTATAGTCACTAACGATTCACATTATGTGGAGCAGGAGGATTTTGTGCCTCATGATATTTTGTTATGTATCAATACCGGATCCCTGATGCAAGATAAGGACCGGTTTAATTTTCCAAGTTCTGATTTTTATTTTAAGACAAAGGCTGAAATGAATTCGCTTTTTGGTGATGTGAAGGAGGCTATAGAAAATACAATGGAAATTGCTTCCAAAATAGATCATATCGAATTGGCCAGAGATATTTTGCTTCCAGCTTTTCCGATACCGGCGGGATTTGATTCTCAAGAGCTTTACATGAGACATCTGGCTTATGAAGGAGCAAAAAAAAGATATACCCTCATCAAACCTGAGGTTGAAGAAAGACTCAATTTCGAATTAAATGTCATCATCAATTCAGGGTATTCAGGTTATTTCCTGATCGTACAGGATTTCACTACTGAAGCTCGCAAGATGGGTGTATCTGTAGGCCCGGGCAGAGGTTCTGTTGCAGGTTCGCTGGTGGCTTATTGTCTCGGGATAACAAATATTGACCCACTCAAATATGACCTATTGTTTGAACGCTTTCTAAATCCTGAGCGCGTGTCCATGCCGGATATTGATATCGATTTTGATGATGACGGGCGGGGGAAGGTGATAGATTATGTCATTGAGAAGTATGGCAAAAATCAGGTTGCCCAAATTGTCACCTACGGTACCATGGCGGCTAAGTCTGCACTCAGGGATGTAGGCAGGGTGATGAATATACCACTTAATGAAGTGGACCGGGTAACTAAAATATTTCCTACCCATTTGGCCGCTACGCTTGCCGGGGTTCTGGCTGACAAAGATATAGATACAAAACTCAAGGAATCACTTACCACGGAAGAAAAGGATAGGGCATATGAATTCAGGAAAATGGCTGATGAAAAATCAGACATCGGCAAAATGATTCAAACCGCAAAACAGCTTGAAGGATCTGTGCGGAATACAGGAATTCATGCTTGTGGCGTGATCATCACACCGGATGATATTACAAACTTTGTACCTGTTTCTGTGGCTAAAGATTCAGAGTTGCTTGTCTCACAGTATGATAACAGTGTGGCAGAAGAAGCAGGACTGCTCAAAATGGACTTTTTGGGTCTCAAAACCCTCACTATCATTAAAGATGCGCTTGAGATTATAAAAGAACGATATGGGGTAGATCTGGACATTGACGCTATTTCACTTGAAGATGAAAAGACATTTGAGCTTTTCCAGAGAGGTGATATGGTGGGAATCTTCCAGTATGAATCTCCCGGAATGCAAAAATACCTCAGAGATCTTATACCTACCCGATTTGAAGATCTTATAGCCATGAATGCGTTGTACAGACCCGGACCACTTCAGTATATTCCTGATTTCATCGCTCGAAAGAATGGAAAACAGGAGATCAAATTTGATCTCCCTGATATGGAAGAATATCTGTCTGAAACCTATGGAATCACTGTCTATCAGGAACAGGTCATGTTGCTTTCTCAAAAACTGGCGGGATTCAGTAAGGGAGATGCGGATATACTCCGTAAAGCCATGGGGAAAAAACAAAAGGCTGTACTCGATAAGATGTTTTCTAAGTTTATTGACGGTTGCAATGCTAACGGTCATCAGGAAGAAGCGGTAAAAAAAATATGGAAAGACTGGGAAGCCTTTGCATCCTATGCTTTCAATAAATCGCATTCGACGTGCTATGCATACATCGCCTTTCAGACCGGTTTTCTCAAGGCACACTATCCGGCAGCCTTTATGGCTTCAGTGCTCAATCACAATAAGAGCGATATTAGTAAAATTAACTTTTTTCTTCAGGAAGCCAAACGTATGAAAATTGATGTACTTGGTCCTGATGTGAATGAAAGTAACATCAAATTTGCTGTCAATGCTAAAGGACAGATTCGATTTGGTTTGTCTGCGCTCAAAGGAGTCGGAGAAGGTCCTGTGGAAGAGATCGTCCGTGAAAGAAAAGAACACGGTCACTATGCTGATATATATAATATGATGCAAAGACTAAATCTCCGGTCAGTGAATAAAAAATGTATGGACAGTCTGGCGTATGGAGGAGCATTGGATTCCCTGGGAGGGAATCACCGGTCTCAGTTTTTTGAATTGGGTGATAAAACCGAAAGTTTTATAGAAAGTCTGCTGAAATACGGGTCCAATTTTCAGGCTCAAAAAGAAAGTAATCAGATGTCATTATTTGGAGATTCTATGAATAATTATATTGACACTCCAAAACCTCCTTTAGTAGCGGAATGGAATCAAATAGATAAACTTGAAAAAGAAAAAGAGGTCACAGGCATTTATATCAGCGGACATCCACTGGATGATTATCATCTGGAGTTCAAACACTTCACCAATTGCCCGCTTGAAAAAGCAGAGCAAATCCAGGGTAAAACCTTAAAGTTGGGAGGCATTGTTTCTGAAGCTATTTTTGGCAATACACAGAAAGGGACCGGCTACGTACGGTTTACTATTCAGGATTTTACCGGGTCCTTTCAGATCAATCTTTATAATGAGCAATTTGAATCTTATAAACATCTGATTACCAAAGGTCAGGTGCTGTATGTGGAAGGTATCAGTGAAAAAGGATTTAATTCTGACCGCTTTTTTTTCAGGGTAAGAGATATCCGTATGCTGGACACTATAGGTAAAAATATGACTAAATCTATCACGATCAGAATACCATTGAGCAAAATAAATGAAAAATTAGTCAATAATATAGCGGTGATGTGTATTGCTAAAGAAGGACCACACACGTTGAAGCTCAAAGTGGTAGATGATGAAGAAGACTACGGTATTGATCTGGTCTCCACTTCGTATAAAGTGACGGCTGATTATCAGTTTATTCAGGAATTGGAAAATCTTGGATTGCCATATAAGTTGAATTGATTATAAGTATAAGGGAATTATATGGCTTTATCTGACGATAGACCATTTAATTTATAGACTATAATTAAAAATAAAACGAGCTTCTTTAGGAATAGACATTTTTTTGTATTTTTGCACTCATTAATAATTTCACTGAATTTAAAAACAGACTTATGTCCAGCAATAGCGATTACGGAAGGAAGGGATCAATATTCGGAAAAGTGGTATTGACCATCATATTATTTGTCATTATGCTGATCTGGATATATCAGAAAAACGGTCACTTTCTTAATTGATTTTGATCTTTTGTCAGTGATTTTGTTATCCTGATAATGGAAGCGCTACATTAAATGGTGACATGTATAAAAATAAAAAAGTTATTGTGGTACTGCCGGCTTACAATGCAGGTAGGACATTAGAAAAAACTTACAGAGAAATCCCTTTTGATCTGGTAGATGAGGTCATCCTTTGTGATGATGCTTCCAGTGATAATACTGTGGCACTTGCTATTTCATTGGGTATACAGCATGTGATTTCCCATGAAAAAAATAAAGGATATGGTGGAAATCAAAAATCGCTGTATAATAAATCCCTTGAGCTTGGCGGAGATATTGTGATTATGTTGCACCCGGATTATCAATATACCCCATTGCTCATTCCATCAATGATCAATATTATCGGGGATGAATTGTATCCGGTTGTTTTAGGCTCAAGGATTCTTGGCAAAGGGGCTTTAAAAGGTGGAATGCCATTATATAAATATATTGCCAATCGTTTTCTGACACTCACCCAAAATCTGCTTGTTGGTTACAAACTTTCAGAATACCATACCGGATACAGGGCATTCAGCAGACAAGTGCTGGAATCCATAAAATTTAATAACAACTCAGATGATTTTATATTTGACAATGAGATGTTGTCACAAATCATTTTCAAAGGA
>JACMLK010000314.1 GCA_014379665.1 Saprospiraceae bacterium
CATCTTTTTGATGTGCCATTTCTACTGTGGTGTGCATATATCTAAGCGGCAATGAAATGAGTACAGAAGGAACACCTCCGTTGCTATATGCAAATGCGTCTGTATCCGTACCAGTGCTTCTGCTTGAAGCAGCTCTTTGGAAATCAATTTTATTTTTTTCAGCTACTTCAATGATAAGATCCAGCAACTTGTTATGAACAGCCGGGGCATATGTAAGGCTAGGTCCCAGACCGCATTTAGTATCACCCTGAATCTTATTATTTACTAATGGAGTATTGGTATCATGTGTTACATCAGTTACAATAGCGACATGTGGTTTTATCGTATTGGCAATCATTTCAGCCCCTCTCAACCCGATTTCTTCCTGTACAGCATTTACAATATAAAGAGAATAAGGCAGTTTTTTCTTTTTCTCTTTGAGTCGTCTGGCTACTTCGGCAATACAGAATCCGCCCATACGGTTATCCAATGCCCTTCCCACATAATATATGTCATTTAACCGCGTAAGTTCATCCTGAAAAGTTATGACACAACCTACGTGGATACCCATTTCAAGCACTTCAGCTTTGTCCTTTGCTCCTACGTCTATAAATATATTATCCATTGTCGGAGCCAGATTTTCGTCTTTTCCTCGTCTTGTATGAATGGCAGGCCAACCAAAGACACCTTTTATAACCCCTTTTTTTGTATGGATATTGACACGCATAGATGGAGCAATAATATGGTCTGAGCCACCATTTCGCACTACCTGAATGTATCCATTGTCGGATATATAATTCACATACCATGAAATTTCATCAGCGTGAGCCTCTATGACTACGCGATAATCCTGACCCGGGTTGATGACCCCATAAGCAGTACCATAATTATCAAGGTGCCACTCGTCCACATAATTTTTAATATAATCGACCCATATTTTCTGACCGGGAGTTTCAAATCCTGTGGGAGATGCATTGTTCAAATACTTATATAAAAACTCTTCAGATTTTTTAGTTATAATGCTCATTAATATAATTCGGGTTTTAGATTATTTTAATTCGAAATGATTCTGATACCAGTTTTGTGGATCACTATTCCAATTTTTTAATATTGTTTCTTCCGTTTGGTTGATATAATTAGTGCTCAAAGCTTCATTAATCAAATAATTATAGTTGGACAAAGAAAGGTATTTACAAGATGAATTCCTAAAATTTTCTTTTGCTTTTTCGAATCCATAATCAAAA
Organism: Saprospiraceae bacterium; assembly: GCA_014379665.1. GTDB lineage: Bacteria > Bacteroidota > Bacteroidia > Chitinophagales > Saprospiraceae > OLB9. The sequence continues at coordinate 1,224 of JACMLK010000314.1, forward strand.
ATAGCCATGACCCCCAATACGCGGTGACCTTCTGCACGCAAAATATTGACTACTTCAATCGAGCTGCCTCCGGTAGAAATCAAGTCTTCCACTACAAGTATACGGGAGTTTGGCCTTATTTCGCCTTCTATCTGATTTTGTCTGCCATGACTTTTAGGAGCTGCCCGGACATAACAAAATGGTAGATTAAGAACATCAGCCAGCAGCACGCCATGGGATATACCGGCTGTAGCAACACCAGCTATTATATCGGTTTCTCCGAACGAAACGGAGATTGTTGCAAAAGCATTTTTTATTATACTACGCACTTCAGGATAAGAGAGCGTGATCCGATTATCGCAGTAAATTGGCGATCTCATTCCGGATGCCCAGGTAAAAGGATTTTGCGGACTTAATTTAATTGCGTTAATTTGCAAAAGTTTTTGAGCTATTAGTGTTTCAAACGTCATAATGGCATAATTTTATGGAGAAGTCGCAAATCTACAAAATCTATATAAATGAGGTAGAAGTTATTTTGAAGGCTTCATCAGCTCTTACTCTGGAAGATACTGTCGCTTCAGGTTGTGTTGTGGTCAAATATACCGGCAATAAAAAACATTTGCTTGACTATATCAATATTCTTGAAAAATCCATTAAATCAGAAAAACTAATCATTCATTTTGAAGATTTCATTAAACTCAAATTAGATTTTAAATCACATTTTACTGAAATAGAAGCCGGGGGAGGATTGGTGAGGAATGAAAGAAATGAATATCTGTTTATTTACCGTCGTGGATCGTGGGATCTTCCAAAAGGGAAAGTCGAAAATGAAGAAACTAAAAAGGAAGCGACTCTGAGGGAAGTTACAGAAGAAACAGGCATAAAAAAGATGATCATTGTTCAAAAACTGATTGTGACCAGACATATTTACAGAAGCAATGTAGGCAAAAGAATCATTAAAAAATCACAATGGTATCTGGTGGAAACGAAAAAACAACCTCTGATTCCTCAGGTTAACGAAGACATTGAAAAAGCTGAATGGATGACATTATCCAGATTTTTCAGTAAGAAACGACAGGTTTATCCCAATATTCTTGAAGTTCTTCATACTCAGGATACACAGGACATCACAAGTAAAGTACAGATTAAAATAAAATAATTCATCTAAATTACGAATTACGAATTGAATTCAAAAAAAAATGTTCATGTTTTCTCAAATCTTGTATGAAAATTTATCCGCCTGATTATTCAATTGCATTTTTTATAGTACTTAAATTGTTTTTTTAATGAAGGACGTCTGGAGAAAAATTAAACAATTTGCCATCAGATACTACGGTGACGTCATTGTCGGATTTGTGGTATTGAGTACTCTGATGGTATTAATCTACAGGATTGTGCCTCCACCTTTTACATTATTGATGGCAAGCAGAACTATTGTGGCTGAAGAGGGAGTTTTAAAATATCATTGGGTAAATTTTAAAGACATTTCTCCCTACATTAAAGTATGCGCGATGGCCTCAGAAGATCAGAACTTGCCCTTCCACTTTGGGCTTGACTTTCAGGCTATTGATAAAGCCATCAATAAGAATAAAAAAAAGAGAAAGATTTTTGGGGCCAGCACCATCACTCAACAGGTGGCTAAAAATGTCTTCCTTTATCCCCGCAGATCGTATATAAGAAAAGGTCTTGAAGTTTATTTTACATTATTGATAGAGACATTATGGACCAAAGAACGTATTCTTGAGATGTATCTGAATGTTGCTGAAATGGGTGAGTTGACTTTTGGAGTTGACGCAGCAGCTCATAAATATTTTGGGAAATCTGCAAAAAAGCTCTCGCTTGCAGAATCATCCGGTATTATTGCCGTTTTGCCAAACCCCAGGAAATATAATGTCAATAGTCCCGGTCCTTATGTATCCAACCGGCAGTCACAAATCGCTTCCTTATTTTATTCACTGGATGGAACCAATTACCTAAGAGAAATCTATGTAAAATCTGAGAAGTCGTTGTACGATTTCAGGAAGTATAAAAAGTGATAAGTATAAAATTTTTTTAATAGCATTTGGTACATTACTTTTGCTGCAAATATTAAAATCAAATCACATGTTGGAACAATTTCATGCTTTAAATGAAGAGGAGTTTGTAAAACTGAAAGATGCTATCCCATTAATAACCGTTTTAATAGCTGGAGCCGACGGGCATTATGAAAAAGATCAACTTGTCTGGGCTGATAAGGTGACAAAAATAAGAGGTTATAAGATGAAAGATGCTATGAAATCTTTCTATCAGGAAGTTGGAAAGACATTTTCTATAAAACTAAACTTGTATATGGACACTTTTCCGCAGGATGTACATGAAAGAAATAATCTCATTGGCGGACGATTAGCCCAACTTAATCCAATCCTTGCAAAACTCGAATCCCATCTGGCTGCGGAAGTGTATAAAAGTTTTGTGAGTTTTGCCAAACATGTGGCAAAAGCTTCAGGTGGACTCTTTGGTTTTTTTGCCATTAACAAAGAAGAAGCTAAATTAATTGGTCTTCCGATGATTACGCCAATACATGTTTCTACTGAAGAAGAAGAATAGTACTTCTCTATTACATTAATTGACTTACAGTTATCCCCGACTTGTAGAAGACAGATACTGACAGATAATTTTTTGGAAGATTTTCAGATTTCAATTGGCGGTTTCATTTAAATAACTATTTTTATCTCATATAATTAAATTTATCATGAGGAAGTCCGTTTTCTGTTTGTTTTTCAGCCACTTTTTAATGTGCAGCAGTCTTGTATTCTCTCAGAATTATACTATTTTTGTTAGGGATGGGGATACCAAAGAAAGTCTTATTGGTGCTACGGTAACTTATAATGACAAAGGTAATACTACTGACTCGTTCGGAGCGTTTGAATTTTCACCAACCGATTATCCGATTGAATTAACCGTTTCTTATATAGGATATGTTTCAAAGACTATTAAAATAGAATCTCTCACTGATATTCCGGATGAAATATTAATATATTCATCCCAGGTAATGCTGGATTTGGTGACCGTTACCGGATCTAAGTATGAACAAAACCTTATAAAATCAACGGTATCTATTGATATACTGAAACCGGATCTGCTTCGAAGTGTCAATGCTACAGGTTCAGATGATATACTCAACAAGGTTCCCGGTGTGCAGATCCTGGATGGCCAGGCTAATATCAGAGGAGGATCAGGTTATTCCTATGGGGCAGGAAGCAGGGTGATGTTACTGCTGGATGATATACCCGTACTGCAACCTGACGCCGGCTTTCCAAACTGGAATGATATTCCGATAGAAAATCTCTCGCAGATTGAAATACTCAAAGGTGCCGCTTCTACATTGTATGGTTCTGCTGCGCTTAACGGAATTATCAATTTCCGCTCGTCTTATGCCAAATCTGAACCGGAAACACGCTTTTCAGCATCTTCTACTGTTTTTATGGCTCCGAAAGATATAGAGAAAAAATGGTGGAAAGACACCTTACGGTACGAAAACAATCTGTCGTTTGTGCATAAGCAAAAGTTCGGTAAACTTGACCTTATTGCCGGTGGTCTTTTTAATCAACTGGAAGGTTTTAATCAATTTACCAATGAAAAACGAGGAAGGGCCAATTTCAACCTGCGTTACAGACTTTCAGACAAACTAACACTCCAATTAAGTGCAATTGGCAATATGAATCATAATAGCAGTTTTTTTCTATGGGCGAATCCCGGTTCCGGAGCTTTGAAACCTTTGAACGGAACAGTTTCTGACCGTAAGGCAAGGCGATATTACATAGACCCCTCTGTGAATTATATTGACAAATTCAGCAATAAACATAAACTTTTGTCAAGGACAATGTTCATCAATAATGAAAACAATACCAACCAATCCAATAAATCACTCAATCAATACAATGAATACCAGTTTCAGCGCAATTTTGAAAAACAAAAGCTGGTATTGACTGCCGGTGTCGTCGGAGCATGGAGTAAAGTGGATTCTGAGATATTGGGAGACACTACATTTTATTCTTCAAATTATGCTACATACCTGCAGGTGGATAAAACCATTGGAGAAAACCTTACGCTGGCTGGTGGGGTGAGATATGAATACGTAGATCATACAAGTCCCGAATTATATCTGGGTGATACTATTCCCGGTGGGAAGGCCACTGATGGTCAGCTTATTTCAAGGATTTCTGCCAATTATGCGTTGCATAAGTATTCGGCTATCAGAGCGTCTTATGGTCAGGGATACAGATATCCTAGTTTAACTGAGAGATTTGTCACTACTACCTTTGGAGCATTTTCCATATTTGCCAACCCAAAACTAAAGCCTGAATTTGGCTGGTCATCAGAACTCGGATATAAGCAGGGTTTTGCTTTAGGAGGATTTAAAGGGTTTCTTGATGCAGCTGCTTTTATATCTGAATATGAAGAAATGATAGAATTTACTTTCATATTTGAACCCGGCAAAGTAGGATTTCAGCCAAAGAATGTTGGTAATACGAGGATATCCGGATATGAATTCAGCATATTCGGGCAGGCTCATCTCTTCGGTATTCCTATTAATATTTATGGAGGGTACACTTATATTGATCCTGTTTATAAAAATTATGATACCAGCGAACAAATAAGAAGTAGTGTTTCGGAAAATCAAAACGTACTCAAATACCGGTCAAAACACCAATTCAAAATGGATTGTGAAGC
>JACMLK010000315.1 GCA_014379665.1 Saprospiraceae bacterium
AACGATTCGATCATTACTTCGATAGACAGTCTTCACGATAGAAGTATCAGAATGAACGATAATTTACGGCTACTTCCCGCGAAAAAAATTTCTGTCTTTAATAAAACGGATGTATATTTTGATATAATTCAAGAGAAAACAATTTATCTTTATATCTGCATGTAGCAGTTGAATGATGGATATATGTTCGGGTGACACCACTATAGGTTGGCATTTCAAAAGGCACAGATTTTTCAGCCGGTAAACAGTTACAATTGAGTTTCCAATTCAGGTCAGGCGGGTAAAAGTCAAGATTTATCAACTCTTCCTGAGTCAGTGGTGAACGGGGATTTTCCAGGAAACCATTTTTGTACATGGTACGATAAGAAAAAATGTCTTCATTGTAAACCAAAGTTTTTTTTGATGCCGAACAAGAAAGAATAACAAATGATATTAATCCCAGCCTAATAATTTGTCCCATCCTAATAATTGTTAATAAAAATGACCCTGTCTCTTAAGACCTGGATTCTTTGTATGTTCATGATATTTTGATTTGAAAAATCTGCCACTTCAATCCATTCACCATCTTTTAGGGGGTTGAATATCTTTATTTTGGCACCATCAGACGCGATAAAGGTTCCATTGGGCATTATATCAAAGTCTTCGCGGTTGGCAGGCATTTGGCAAATCGAAAATACTGACTTTTCCTTTACATCATAACTTTTAAGTAACCAGAGATCCTGTCTGACTTTGTGCACAAAAATTAAATGACCATCCTGATCGATTTTGATGCATCTGCCGGCGTTTTCCGTTATAAGTTCTATTTTATTTGTCTTTATATCCGCGACTACCAGGGTATTCGGCGAACCAACCAAAAAAAGTGCTACTGAATCCTTAGAAATCCATGTATGATAACCTATATTGTTAAGTTTTGAAAGTACTCTGTATCCTGTATTTGACAAGTCCAGCGGGTACATCCAAAGGCTTTGACTTTTCCTGTCTGCTTCTATCCGAACTACTGAAAAAAAATCTTCATGAGGTGTTAACGTCGGTGAAAATTCACTGATCATTTCTGTATTTGTAATGCGTTGAATTTCATTCTTTTTAAGTTGCAGATGATAAATATCCGTAATTTGGTGTGTATCAATTCCTGACGACAGATACAGGTCATTATAAGTAAAAAATTTTGCCTGATTGTTATATCCGTTGAGATTGAATTTGTTAAGAAATTTTACAGATGAAACTTGCGGTATTGTTGCAAGGTTTTTAAACTCAGCTACATACAGGTCTGTCTTTGGTAACTGACATTTTACATCACGGCTTATAAAAATTAAAGCAAAAATAAATAAAACCAATGATGTCTCTTTAATGAACATGCTTTAGATTACTTTATATACAAAAATATATATTTAAACTGATATGAAGGTTATTTAAGCCGCATTATGCGCTTGAAATCTAATTTTGTCAGATTTCTATGCTGATTACCTAATACCTTCAGTGGGACTCAGTGGGACTACGGTGGGAGTCAGTGGGATCATGGTGGGAGTGTAGTGGGAGTGTGGTGCTATCATCATGGGAGGATCATGGGAGGATCATGGGAGGGTGATGGGAGGAACAACGTAGCATCTATGGCTCTACTCGGGCAAATCTTCGGCTAAATAGTGGAAAATGGCTATTGGCTATTAGCTATTAGCCATTTTCTGGAAAGATAGTATAAATAAATATTACCTATTTACTCCTTATCAGCTGAGGTGAATATCCTGTCCCAATTGATGCCATTGCCGATACTTCCTTCTTTGGTAGAAAACCAAATAAACAATGGTTTACCAACAATGTGGTCAAACGGCACATAACCCCATGCACGTGAATCTTCGGAATTGTGCCGGTTGTCTCCCATCGCCCAATAATAGTCCTGAGTGAAGGTGTAACTATCTACCTTTGCACCATTGATATATATATCCTGTCCTTTGACTTCCAGTTTATTATGTTCATATACTTCGATCGCCCGTCTGAATAACGGAAGATTCTGGATGGTAAGTGGGGTAGTGCCCCCTTTTTTTGGTATCCAGATAGGACCGTAATTATCCACCGACCAGTTTTTTCCTATGATCGTATCAAAAGGAAAAAGTTTTTCCGGTTCTGATTTTTGCGGATAAAATTGTACGATGACTCCGGGATCTAATGATTTTATCTTATTCACCTGCTCATCATCAATAAACAATATAGCCCCTCCGCTATTAAATAACTGCTGACCGCCCATGGCATTATCACCGTAATCAATACCCCATTCGTCCAGTTTTTTATTATTGATACTCACGGATGGCGGTAATTGCACCTGATACAGATATTGCAGGTGTTTTGGATTTTTGACTGCTTTCCCATTGAGATATATTTGCCTATCGATGATCCGAAGCGTATCTCCGGGACCTGCCACACATCTTTTAATATAATGATCCTTTTTGTCCAGTGGTCTTACCACAAAATCTTTGTTTTTCACTTTAACCACCAACTCCCGGTCGTTTTGCATATATCCCGGTTCTCTTGCTACCTGACCTACGGTGTAGGATCTTTGACTTGTTATATATACACTGTCACCTACAGGCCAGTTGAAAACAATTGGTTTGCCTGATTCAATTTTTTCAAGCGCCGGATATCGTGTGTATTTCAGACTCGGGCTTTTCAGATAGGACTCAGTTCCGAAAAAAGGTATCTGATTATGAAGTAGCGGAATCATAGCAATTGTCATAGGTGGTCGGATACCATAATGGGCTTTAGACACGAAAAGGAAGTCACCAACATTGAGTGACCCTTCCATTGATGGCGTAGGGATAACATAAGCTTCAATGAGAAACATACGTATAAAAGCGGCCGCAAAAACTGCAAATACAATGGACTCAACCCACTCACGCGGAGCAGATTTTTTGTATGGATTTTTTTCTTCTAATTGTTTGAGTTTATAGGTATCATTTGAAGTTCTGGCGACCTCCAGACTTTTTGCATATTCAGCCTCACTCACTAAAGTAGGACCAAGATAGGTATCTTTTGGATTTGTGGCTATTTTATAAAAAATCACCGGAGCATATATCACAGCAGCAGCGGTATGTTTGAAGGCCAGTTTACCAAAAGACCTTACCAGGTCTACGGCCATACCGGTGAAAATAAAAATATTCACGATCGGAAAGAGCAACCATAAGGCGTATATTGGTTTTCTGCCTATCAATTTGCACCATTCTGCAAAATTAACACCCGGGATCAATCCTTTTACAGC
>JACMLK010000316.1 GCA_014379665.1 Saprospiraceae bacterium
CTTCTATTTCCATGAATCAGTAGGGTAGCAGGTATGGAACCGGCCCACCCTTTATCAACTTTTGAAAGCCATTGATCATACGATTTATCATTGAGGAGCACAACTTCAGAAGTCAGATTTCTTTTTTTCAAAAAAGGTTTCAAATGACTTTCTATCTGTTTTTTAAAATCAAGGCTAACCAAAATAACTTTTATCTTTTGACCCTGATTTGAAGTATTAAAGTTTTCAAAAAAAGGCAACTCATTTACACAGGGTTTACACCAACTGGCCCAGAAATTGATCACATAAGTAGTATCGTTTTTCAAAAACAAGGAAGATCGCAAATCGTCAAAAGTGCTGAATTGTCTGAGCTCCTGACCTTGTACATGGCTCACAGTTAGAAATGAAAAAACAAAAACAAGAAATTTTAGTGGCTTCATAGAATTTAAACGGCGGTGGATAATTGATTGTTGCTTTACTTAATTGAATTTGAGTTATAGTTTTGTTAAATCTGATGTATTATTAAGGCAATTAAGGACTTCATATGCAGGTTTAATAGGTGAGGAAATTATTTTTTATTACTTTTGCGCAGTTTTAATATAAAAAATAAGTCTAAGCCATAATGTCAAGAATATTAACTTTAAGAGAAGCCCTTGGAGAAGCCATGTCAGAAGAAATGAGAAGAGATGAAAATGTCTTTCTGATGGGTGAAGAAGTAGCAGAATACAACGGTGCCTACAAGGTAAGTAAAGGGATGCTTGATGAATTTGGACCTAAACGTGTGATTGATACACCAATAGCAGAACTTGGTTTTGCAGGTATTGGAGTTGGTGCTGCAATGAATGGATTAAGACCAATTATTGAATTCATGACCTGGAACTTTGCTGTGCTGGCATTTGATCAGATCGTCAATAATGCAGCAAAAACATTGTCACAGTCTGCTGGACAATTCATGTGTCCGATTGTTTTTCGCGGACCTTCGGGCTCTGCGGGTCAGTTAGCTCAGCAACATTCTCAGACATTTGAAAGTTGGATGGCCAATATTCCGGGGATCAAGGTGATCTCATGTATTGATCCGGCTGACGCAAAAGGCCTGCTTAAATCTGCCATACGAGATAATGATCCTGTCTGTATGATGGAGTCAGAGTCTTTCTATGGTCTGAAAGGAGAAATTCCTGACGGGGATTATCTTGTCCCGATCGGAAAAGCAATTGTCAGAAGAGAAGGTACGGACGTCACGATTGTGGCATACAATAAAATGGTAGAAGTCGCTAAAGAAGCAGCTATTGAACTTGAAAAGCAAGGTATTTCTGCAGAAGTGATCGATCTGAGAACCATCAGACCTCTTGACCATAAAACAATCGTTGAGTCTGTGAAAAAAACGAACAGGTTGGTGGTCGTGGATGAAGCCTGGCCATTTGCCGGTGTTTCTGCAGAAATTGCTTATGAAATACAAAAATATGCTTTTGACTATCTCGATGCTCCGGTGACAAGAGTAAATGCTGCAGATACCTCACTACCTTATGCACCGACTTTTTTGGACGAATTCCTCCCCACACCGGCAAAAGTAATCAGGGCTGTTAAGGAAGTGATGTACCTTAAAGCCTGAGAAAATTCATATTTAAATTGAGGTCGATTCTTCATGTTCTTCTATAGGATTCAACAGATCTGATTCATGATTAATCCTTCACATATATAAATTCCGGATATATATGTTTATCTTTGTTTTTTGAATTAAATTCATACATGACAAAAAATCAAAAACCCACACAGTTCTATGCTACCATGTCTACATCAATCGTGTTGATTTTGATATCATTATTTCTTTTGATCTTTTTCCATTCCAATAATATAACCAATATAGTCAAGGAAAATATCAATATTCTGGTAGAGCTTGAAGAAAATCGTCCTACCGGGGAGATAGAACAACTGAAAAAAATAATATCGGGTTACAAAGGGGTAGTTCCTGCTTCCGTGACTTACATCCCAAAAGAAGATGCATTGACCCTGATGTCAAAAGAATTAAATATTTCTCAGGTAGCTGAAGATAATCCATTCAAAGATCTGATTAAATTCAATTTGAGTAATGAGTACTACAGCGAAGAAATGATCAAAGTAATCAAGTCAAAAATAGAACTTGAAAAAGGTGTTTTTGGCTTGTACTATGAAAGTGATAGTGTTGACCTGGTCAAATCAAACCTTCAGAAAGTATCCCTGGGTATTTTGATACTGGCATTATGTTTTGTTATTCTTGCACTTGCCATTATATTTAATACCGTCAAACTGACATTATACAGTGATATAAAACAGATTAAAACTATGCAAATGGTTGGAGCTGAAAATTCATTCATTAAAAAACCATATCTCAGATCATCTTTTTTGATTTCCACCAAAGCTACTTTGGCTGTTGTAATATTTATTTCATTACTTTGTATATATCTTATTCAGAGTCAGAGTGTTTTCGCAGAAATTATAAAGTGGAAATATGTGCTTTTGACAGTGGGAATTAGTTTTATCGGTGCTTTTGTGATACAATTTTTTACTACCAATTCTATCATTAACAAGTTTCTGCAACGCGAAGGCCGATGAGATTTAATCGAATGACGAATGTTGAATTATGAATGACGAATTGAAAAAAAATCATGTTTTCTCAAATCTTGCATCCGCCTGATTATTCAATTGCGTTTTTTAGGATACCTAACTTAGCATGAATGGTTTTATATCAAAAACC
>JACMLK010000317.1 GCA_014379665.1 Saprospiraceae bacterium
AGCCTATATTTAAAAAAAGGAAATCCAATATGAAAAAGTATGACCATTAGCCCCAATATTCCGCCCGAAGCCCAATATATGACGATGTCACTACTTGGTAAAAAATAACTATCAGACGATAACTCAGGAATATTTTTCTTATACCAGGATGCTGTTTCATCATGAAGTCTGTTAAATCCGACTCCTGTCAAAGCATTTTTACTAATAATATCCTTACCTGCCATTAAAGAATAATACCTAACTGCATCACTCAAACCTTCTCTATATTCACCCTTGCTGTATAGTTCAAAATCATACCTGACAAAATTTATTCGTTGTTCAAATGTCGGAATGGTTTTATAAGCAATAAAAGGCAGTGTAAGAATTAAAGGCACCACTACAGCTAAAAGCCACTTTTTCCTCCCTTGCAAAGAATAACCAAACCAAATGATAATGGCAATATACAATGAAATAAGACCTGTTTTTGACCCTAATAAATGAAGGAAGACCACCTGGAAAACAATGTAAATAATCAGGGAAGATTTTATTAGCACAGATGATTCAGACTTCCATTGATAGGCTGCTATTAAGCAACTGATCACTACAGCCCAACTAATCCTTATATGATCGCTGTATGAAAGTACTGGCATCACTTTAGATGTTTTATAATGGGTGTACATTGAACTGAAGTCTGCCAAATAATAATAAAGGCTGTAAATGGAAGAAATAAGCATGAAAATTATAAAAGTATAATGTACCAGACTTATAAACTTTCGGTCAACCGGGAGCGTAAATACAAAAGCGGGGAATAGTATTAACAAACACTTCATGATTCCACCCTCCATATAAAAATTTGCCCCGGTAAACCAGATGTTACTAATTAAAGGCAGTATCGCGAGTAAAATAAATGACCACATCCAATAGTCCCTAAACAGCCAAACAATTTTTTTAATATTCCAGATGGCGTATAGACCCGCCAGAAGAAAGCCAACATTAGAAACAACTCTGTTAAACAAAAAACCTAAAAACATTAGAAATATACCGGCAAATGCAAGTGATAAAGTAGCAAACTTTCTATTTTTCGGTAATGTTTTAATTTGCATTGAATTATTAAATTGGGATAAAATTATCCTTTGATAACGAATGATTAAAAATAATATTCTTTAAACTATTTGTTAAAAAAAAGGTACAAATAAATAAATCCATCTTTTTATAGGACGATTTTATACCTTTGCAATTGTTTTTAACCTTAATACATATCGATGTCATCAGATATTTTTGCACGAATTCAACAAAGTCTGGAAGCGATAAAAGCTGCAATAATAGAGAACGAAACGGAACTTGAAGCATTCAGGATAAAATATCTTGGTTCAAAAAACGAATTAAAGGAGCTTTTCGGAGAAATAAAAAATGTAGATAATTCAAGGAAAAAAGAATTTGGCCAGCTGGTAAATGAACTCAAAGAAACTGCAGAAAAAATATATGAATCTCATAAATTGGCCCAACCCGGGACAGAAAAGGATGTAAATAATGCAAATCTGGATATGTCCGCTCCCTGTGAACCTATCCTTTCCGGATCAAGGCATCCGGTGTCGATTGTGATGAACAGAATTATTCAGATTTTTGAAAGAATTGGCTTTACCATAGCTGAGGAGAGAGAAATAGAAGATGACTGGCATAATTTTACAGCAATGAATACCCCTGAGGATCATCCGGCCAGAGACATGCAGGATACATTTTATCTTAAGGATTCCAATACTCAATTACTTCGTACTCATACATCATCTGTTCAGGCCAGGATAATGACTACCCAGGCACCACCGATCAGAATCATTGCCCCCGGAAGAGTTTATCGAAATGAAACCATATCATCAAGATCTCATTGCCAGTTTCATCAGGTAGAGGGTTTGTATATTGATACTAATGTTTCATTTGCAGATATGAAACAGACCTTGTTGTATTTTGCGAGAGAAATGTATGGTGAAGATACTGAGATAAGGCTGAGACCCAGCTTCTTTCCATTTACAGAGCCTAGTGCTGAAATGGATGTTTACTGGGGACTTAATAATGAAGATGACTACCGTATCACTAAAGGAACGGGCTGGTTAGAAATACTGGGGTGCGGTATGGTCGATCCCGAGGTCCTGATCAATTGTGGTATAGATCCCAAAATATACAGCGGTTTTGCATTCGGTATGGGTATCGAAAGACAGGCCATGTTACAGTATAAAATTACAGATATCAGACAACTTTTTGAAAACGATACCCGGTTTTTGAAACAATTCATTGGCGTGATCTGATGGACCCTGGCAGAAGGTTTGCTATTGGTGCGACTGTTCTGGCTGCCATTTTATGGAGTTCCGGCGGTTTGTTTATTAAATTATTGCCACAGAGTGCCTTTACCATTTTGTTTTACCGAAGCTTTTATGCAAATCTTGTATTTTTAATAATTTTCAGGAAAAGTCTTTTTAAGATTAATCGATTATCTCTGATAAGCAGTCTGTTCTATGCTCCGCTGCTGATTTCTTTTGTCACCGCTACAAAACTGACAACATCAGCCAATGCTATTTTCCTCCAATACACTGCCCCTGCATTTGTGCTGCTTCTCGAACCATATTTTGTTCGAACAAAACTCAGTAGAATCAATATTATTACTGTGATAGCTTGTTTATTGGGGATGTGTTTGTTTTTTACGGAACAATTTTCGAGTCCTGACAACTGGTTGGGTATATGGCTTGCCTTATTCAGTGGTTTGATCCTGACAGGTCTCCTGATTTCACAGAAAATGAACAAACCGGAATTTCAAACCGGCGCTGTATTTTTGGGTAATATACTGGTGTGTATTTTTACCATTCCCTGGTTTATAGATAGCCCCTGGCCAACAGTCGAAGAACATTTTTATCTCATGATTCTAGGTTTTGGCCAGTTGGGATTGGGTTATGCGTTATTTATATATGGTCAGAAATATTTACCTGCTATTGAAAGCTCATTGATTGCCATGCTGGATCCTATTCTTAATCCGGTCTGGGTATTCATTGGATATGGTGAACATCCCGGTTATTGGGCAGTAGTTGGTGGATTTATCATCATTGCAGCATTAACATTGAGATTATTTTGGTTAGAATTCCATGCCAGGACAAATTATCCCAAATAAAAGTCTTCATACACCACTTTTTCAACTTCTTTTCTAAATGCGTGAGGGCTTTTTCCGGTTTTTGTTTTAAACAGCTTATTAAAATGGGAAAAATTGTTGAAGCCACTTTCAAAACACACTTCTGCTATGGTCAGTTGTTCTTCACTTAATAATTTACAGGCATGTACAATTCTAAATTCATTGACAAATTCTGTAAACGTTTTTGCAGTTACTTTTTTAAAATATCTGCAAAATGATGGTACAGTCATATTAACATGGGTGGCTATTTCTTCCAGTTGAATAAGCTCAGTAAAATGATTGCGCACATATTTATATATTGAATCTATTCTGGTGGTGTCCTGATTCTGAACAACCAATGCTATCCCGGATGCATTAAGTATATTATACTCTTTAGAAGTAGCCATGATCTGGAGTATTCTGATAAATTCAGTCAACTTATCGAACTGGTCCATATAAAATAGACTTCTTAAGCGTGCTCCAATTTCATCCCTGGTATTGCCGTAAAATGAAAGTCCTGATTTTGATTTTTCAAAAAGCTGGTCTATCATCTGCATTTCCGGCAATTTTAAAAATTGATTGCCTAAAAAATCTTCTTTCATTTGGACTACAATCTCAGAATTATTACCTGTAAGCCTGTCAGTAAAACCATAGTGAGGAAGATTAGGGCCGAGCAAAATAAGGTCACCCCCATTATAATATGAAATATGATTGCCTATATGCCTTTTGCCACTACCATGTCTGATATATACAATTTCAAGTTCAGGATGAAAATGCCAGAATGGTAACTGGTTTGGATTACTATCTTCAAATATTCTAAGGGCAAACGACTGTCCGAAAGCCGGTTCGATCTTTTCAAGAGCAGGAGTCACCACATTTGTTCTTATCATATAATCTGCTTATTATACAAATATAGTAACAATTCAGTATTTAAAATGGGATCATCCTTAGTGATTATATTAATTTAACTTAAAATTAACCTATATTAACATCATGGGGTAATATAGCACAAATATGGGAAAATATAAATGTAGACAACTGGATCATGCTACCCGTACCTTTGCAGTAACAAATGATTAGATAATTTTTTTAAATATTTTAGACATGAAAACACAAATTTTAATCCTTTTACTATCTGCGTCATCGATAGTAAGTTTTGCAAGTAACCCGGACATTCTCACTGAAAAAGCTAAAATGCTTACCTTGATCACATCAGCATGGAAATCCGAAAAGGTAAATGTTCAGATTAAAGACTTCACAGGATCAGTCATTCTGGATGAGACAGTAAAAAATGGTAATAAAGTCAGAAGGTACAATCTGAAAAACTTACCTAATGGTAACTACACCCTCGAAATGTCAAATGAACTTAAGATTACAGTTCAGGAATTTGAGATACTTGGTAGCCAGGTGATATTGAGTAATACACTGGAGACTGAATATAAGCCTGTCATCAATTTGTTTGAAAATCATATTGATTTAAATCTGATGACATTAGGTAAAGAAGCATCATTAAAAATTCTTGATGAGACCAATAATGTGCTTTTAACGGAGAAGCTGGCAGGACCTGTAGTTAGCAAGAGATATGATTTCTCAAAATTGTCTTCAGGTGATTACGCAGTGATTGTTGAAATCAACGGAAGATCGTATACCAAATCAGTTGTAAAGTAATCAAAGCGATAAGATAGTTAATAAATGAAAAGCAATAATTAAGCGTGTTAATAAGCATTATTGGTTTTCATGCAGAATAAAATGTGGCTTTAATGATTTTTACAAAGGTCTTCGTATAATGTTACGGAGGCCTTTTTTATTTTGGATAGATTAAAAGCCCCACATCTAATTTGTGCTAATCATATTACATTCAATTAGATTTTCCAATGAGATATTTGATAAAAAAGTTTAGGTTTGTTTTTTTTTACCTGAAATCACCAAACACATGAAACAATGTATTTTAGTATTTTTATCAGCTTCTTTATATTATACAACTTCTAATTCCCAAATACCAAATCCGGATTACGATAAGACCCTGGCAGAATCTCTGGGTGCTGATGATAATGGGATGAAATCATACATTTTTGTTATTCTGAAGACCGGACCAGCCATAATAGATGACAAAGAAATAAGAGCTGAAATTTTTAGTGGTCACATGAAAAATATTGGTCGTTTGGTGGATGAAGGAAAGTTAGTTGTGGCAGGGCCTTTTGGTAAAAATGATAAGTCCTATCGGGGCCTTTTTATACTTAATGTGAAAACAATTGAAGAAGCTAAAGCCATTACAGATACTGATCCCGGTGTCAAATCCGGTATATTTGATGTAGAATTATATCCATGGTATGGATCCGCTGCTCTCGGAGAATATATCAGATTCAGTGAAAAAATTACCAAATTTAAGAGGTAAGGCATTAACTGGAATCCATAAAAATTCAGGAGAACTTTGTCAACATACAAATTAAAAAGATGATCCCGAAGAACTATGATGATCCTTCCACCAAATATTTCTCAAAAAACACTACTTTTGTCCTCATTTTTAAAACGATGAAAAGGCTTTTACATAAATAAAATTCTGTAGTGTCCAAAGGATAACATAATGACAAAATACAATGATGACCTCAAGCAGCTCAATCTGCCTGAAATAGATAAAAAAATAAGGGCTTTCTGGGAAGATAATGATATTTTCAGGAAAAGTGTGGAACAAAAGTCCACGGACAACAGCTTTGTATTTTATGAAGGTCCCCCATCTGCCAATGGTAAGCCAGGTATTCATCATGTGATGGGACGGGCCGTTAAAGATCTTTTCTGCAGGTTTCAAACAATGAAAGGTAAAAGAGTGGAGAGAAAAGGAGGTTGGGACACCCATGGTCTTCCTATAGAACTCAGTGTGGAAAAAGAACTTGGTATTACTAAAGAAGACATCGGTACCAAAATATCGGTGGACGATTACAACCATAAATGTCGTGAGACGGTCATGCAGTACAAAGATCAGTGGGATGATATTACACGACGCATGGGATATTGGGTAGATCTGGATCATCCTTACATTACATTCAACAACGAATATATTGAATCAGTATGGTGGTTGTTGGGACAATTGTACCAAAAGAACTTGCTGTACAAAGGTTATACCATACAGCCATATTCACCTGCTGCTGGTACAGGATTGAGTTCACACGAGTTAAATCAACCCGGATGTTATCGGGATGTAACGGATACAACAGTAGTAGCACAATTCAAAACAATACCTGAGACTTTGCCTGCCATCTTACAGGGATATGGAGATATACACATTCTGGCCTGGACGACTACACCATGGACGCTACCTTCGAATACAGCGTTGACTGTGGGCCCTAAAATAACATATGCACTCGTTAAATCATTCAATCAATATACATTTAAGCCTTCCAACGTGATTCTGGCCAAAGGATTGGTTGAAAAACAATTTAGTGGCAAATTTTTTGAAGTCGAATCAGAAGATCAGCTTACTGCATTTCAATCATCAGATAAAAAGATACCTTATTTTGTAATAAAGGATTTTATTGGAACAGACCTGTTAGGGATCAGATACGAGCAGTTACTAACTTATGCTCTGCCCTATCAGAACCATCAAAATGCTTTCAGAGTCATTCCCGGCAATTTTGTGACCACAGAAGACGGCACAGGGGTGGTACACACAGCACCTACTTTTGGGGCAGATGATGCCAGAGTAGCCAAAGAAGCCACGCCTG
>JACMLK010000318.1 GCA_014379665.1 Saprospiraceae bacterium
ACTTACCTATATTGTCAGATATTCTGGATGTTAAGGAAGCTTACAAAGCACCTGTTGAGTTATATCTGGAGCAATATCTTAACTATTTTATTGTGGAGAACATAGCTGAAGCCATTCAGGGAATTTCACTGCTTAAAAAATCACAAAAAGGTAAGGCCAATTTCTTTCTGCTCGACAAGTTGGGCAAAACCAAAACAGAAAAAATAAATTACGATAATCTGATTTGTGCCACTGAAGTAGTCAAAGTGACTGAAAAATATCAGGTGCTCATAGACCATCTGCTCGCTGGATGCTATATATTTAATGGAGAGATAGAGCAATTCACGGAAGTAACTGATAAAATAACCATTATGTCAGCCTCGGGTACCTTCCTGAAGTCAGGTTATAGTATTTCGGGCGGGTCAGTGGGACTTTTTGAAGGTAAAAAGATAGGCAGAAAACAAAATCTGGAAAAACTCTCTGAATTTCTTGAAGAAAATCAGAAAATGCATCAGGAACATAGTATCCAATTGGAAAAGGTCAATTCAGAATTGTCCAAAGTAAAAGGCATTGATCATAATAGTAATATTGAACTAATAAAAAAAGAACTTCAGGATATTGATCAGGAACGGATTAAATTTAAACATCAAATTGATTCGTTTCATCAGTTGATGGCTGAAAGTGACCTGAAAATAAAAACAGCTAAGGAGCAGATTAAAGATTTGCAAAGCAGGATATCTATGTCTGAACAGCAATGGAAGGCATTAAAATTAAAATTGGCAGTGTCTGATGGGTCTTCATCCGACCAAGATAACGATATTGATAAACTTAGTGGTAAGATGTCTGCAGATGCAGAGTTTTATAATAATGATAATATCGCCCTGATCAGACAACAGAATCTGATTCAAAACTTAGCTAAGGATAAAGATCTGCGTGAATCAAGAGTTCAGGAAATAAGTCAAAAAATGTCCAATGACACCCAACGTCTGACATCCGAAGAGCGGGAAAGAATAGATATTGAAGATCAGTTGATCGTGCTGGATGGTGAATTGCAGGTACTTTATTTGGAAAGAAAAAATTTTCAATCCAATCTGGGTGAAGCTGAACAGGATTACTTCAGAGCAAGAAACTTTATCAACGACATCGAAGATAAGATTAGAAATATGATGCGCGATCAGTCACATCTGCAGCAGTCTATTCAGGATTTTAAAGATAAGCATACAGAATTTAAATTTCAGATACAGGCTGTAAGTGAACGTCTCAGGATTGAATTCAATATTGAAATAAACGACATCATTAATCAGGAACCGGAATCCGGTCTCAATTATGAGTTGCTGAATGAAAATCTCGACAGGATAAAATTAAAAATGATGTCATATGGCGATGTCAATCCATTGGCTGTGGATGCATATAATGAAATTAAAGAGCGGTTTGACTATATAAACACACAACGCAAAGATATACTGGATGCCAAAGATAGTCTGATGGAGACTATCAAAGAGATTGAAGGGACTGCCACTGTACAGTTTATGGTTGCATTTGAGCAGGTCAGGACAAATTTTATAGAAGTATTCAGAAGTCTGTTTACGGAAGATGACACGTGTGATCTGATCCTGCTAGATGAATCATCTCCTTTGGAGTCAGATATCGAGATCATAGCAAAACCAAAAGGTAAGAAACCAAAATCACTCAGTCAACTATCAGGAGGAGAGAAAACTTTGACATCCATTGCGTTGCTTTTTGCCTTATACCTTCTGAAGCCTGCCCCATTTTGTATTTTTGATGAAGTTGATGCCCCGCTTGATGATGCCAATATTCTGAAATTTAACCGAATCATTTATAAGTTCAGCAAAGCATCACAGTTTATCATTGTCACCCATAATAAATCAACTATGGCAGAACTTGATGTACTGTATGGAGTGTACATGACAGAACCGGGTGTGTCGGCAGTGAGTTCGGTGGATTTCAGGGCGATTAAATATGAGGCGGTGGAAGAATTGTAAGAATTGTTGGATTTGTTAAGTTGCTAAGTTGCGGATTTGTTTGATTTGTAGGATTTGTTTGATTTGAGGAGAACAGTATTAAGCCGGAAAGTTTAAAATAAATTTAAAGAATGACTTTATGCAAGATTTGTGTTGTGGACAAAACAATTCAAACCACCCCGCCAAACCACTACGTAAAGTGCGGGCAACTCCAACGAATCAACAAATCTAACAACTCTTAGGAATCTAACAATTCAAACGAATCTAACGAATTAAACAGTTAAAATGAATTATCTGGCACATACTTTCCTATCGTGTAAAGATGCCAATCTGCTGGCAGGAAATTTTATGGCTGATTTTATACATCATAAAGAAAAAGCGAATCTTAAACCTGAAATATTGTTGGGAATAGAATTGCATAAACGTATAGACAGTTTTACGGACAGTCATCAGGATGTAAAAGATACAGTGAGACTGCTGAGGCCAGTTCAGGGCAAGTATACTCCGGTCAGTGTAGATATAATATTTGATTATGTGCTTACTCAGGATTGGGTCAGGTATTCATCACAGTCGTTATCTGTTTTTAAACAGAACGTTTACAAGCTGTTGATTGAACAAAGCCATCATTATCCCATAAAAGTAAAACAGCGAATGGAAATGATGATAGCAGATGATTTTTTAATGAGTTGCGCCACAGAAGAACGACTGATCAGGACATTTGAAAGAATTAAAAAACGTGCCAAATTTGACAATAATTTTGAGAATGCACACAAAGATATGTATGCTCACTATGACCAGCTAAGGGAACATTTTCATAATTTTTTTCCTGACCTGATCATCCATGTCAATGAATTTTGTGCGTGCAATTAATTTAACATACACTAAAGATGAAACAATATGGTCTTATAGGTTATCCGCTTTCGCATTCTTTTTCTCCCGGATATTTTAATAATAAATTCAGAAGCGAAAACATCGTAGCAAATTATCAGGCTTATCCACTGGAAAGTATAGATCTCTTAACTGAACTGTGTAAAGACACTGATTTTGCCGGATTGAATGTCACCATTCCCTATAAAGAGTCTGTCATTCCCTACTTAGATTCAATGGATATCATCGCACAAAACATCGGGGCAGTCAATACCATAAAATTTTATAAGGGCAAGACCATTGGTTATAATACGGATGCTTTTGGCTTTGAAACGTCATTATTGGAGTTTGTTCCAAAAGTATCTGTCATAAAAGGGGTTTTGGTACTCGGATCGGGTGGGGCATCCAAAGCGGTATGTTTTGTATTGGATAAACTGGGTATTCCATTTAAAACCGTAAGCAGAAGTAAAGGGAATATAACATACAAAGATATTGATCAGAAGACCATACAGCGTCACAATCTTATCATCAATGCTACCCCTGTGGGCATGTATCCATATCAGAATTTCAAACCGGAAATTCCATATCATTTATTAAATGAAAAATATTTTTTATATGACCTTATATATAATCCCGAAAAAACCATATTTTTGGCCGAAGGAATAGCACAAGGCTGTACTGTAAAGAACGGCTATGACATGCTGACCTTCCAGGCTGAAAAATCCTGGGAAATTTGGAACCAACCAGAAATGTAAAACATATATGACAGACCCTGACCCTAATCATAGTTTAAACTTTTCAAATACCGAAATTGCGTTTTCCAATAAATCTGATAAAGAACTTAAAAAGACTGCCTGGTTATTCAAACTAATGAATAATGTAAATCTGGTAAAGATAGGCTCAAAACTGGGCCTCGTTGCCATCAGATTCAAACTACCGTTTACCGAGCTTGTGATCAGGAATACTATCTTTCCTCAGTTTTGCGGTGGCGAAAATCTGTTGGATTGTCAGAAAACGATAGACAAACTATATGAATATGACACCCTGACCATTCTGGATTATGGTGCAGAAGGCAAAAGCGATGAAGATGATCTTGATGCCGTTATGCAGGAGACGCTCAGGGCTATCGAAATGGCGGCATCCAACAATTCAGTCCCTGTAGTCAGTACAAAAATAACCGGTCTGGTTGATAATGAAATTCTCGAAAAACTACATAAAAAAGAAGAACTCAGTGAAGGAGAAAAAAGAAAATTTCAGCATCTGGCTGAAAGAGTTGATGAGATATGCGAAAGG
>JACMLK010000319.1 GCA_014379665.1 Saprospiraceae bacterium
AACTCCCCCAGGGCAGAAATGCAGCAAGGGTAGGAAGTTGAGCGATGCGGTGTGTTTCCTCACACTTTTACCTTATGTGATACGAAAGTTTCCCCACAGTTTTTTCAATATCCAGGTAATTCGGGACCATCCGGATTTTAATAAATAATAAAAATACTTAACGCATGAAATTTTTTATTGATACCGCCAATCTTGACCAGATCAAAGAAGCTATTGACCTTGGAATATTGGATGGAGTGACTACCAACCCTTCTCTTATGGCTAAAGAAGGGATTACTGGCGATAAAAATATCATTGCACATTATAAAAAGATATGTAAAATAGTGGAAGGTGATGTAAGTGCGGAAGTTATAGCCACAGATTACAAAGGGATGATATCAGAAGGTGAAAGACTGGCCGATCTGGCAGATAATATTGTGGTTAAAATTCCTATGATCAAAGAAGGTATTAAAGCCATTTCCTATTTTTCTGAAAAAGGAATCAATACCAATTGTACACTGGTCTTTTCTGCAGGTCAGGCTATCCTGGCAGCTAAAGCAGGTGCCACTTATCTTTCGCCTTTTGTAGGTAGGGTAGATGATATTTCGTGGGATGGTATCAAACTGATCGAAGAAATTGCTTCCATCTTTTCCATTCAGGGATACATGACCGAAATTCTGGCTGCATCCATCCGGACACCTTTACATATAGTACAGGCAGCCAAAGCAGGGGCAGATATCGTGACCTGTCCGTTGAGTTCAATCCTGGGATTATTATATCACCCGTTGACTGATATCGGTTTGGCTAAATTCTTAGAAGATCACCATAAAGCCAATAAAGGATAATTTTCCTCCATTTAGGACTGATTCCCTCCGACATAGTACATGCATGCTTCGTTGATCCTCCCATCACCCTCCCATGGTCCTCCCATGATCCTCCCATGATGGTAGCACCGCACTCCCACCACACTCCCACTATACTCCCACCATGATCCCACTGAGTCCCACCGAGGTCCCACTGAGTCCCACTGAAAGCAATGGAGAATAGATGAAATTTGTGTCGTATCTTACTTATAGAAAGGATTTTTGAAATTATTAGACAGAAAAAATATATTTTTGCAACAATTAATATAAAATTAAGAATATTTTTCGTTATTCATACGTCATCATAATGTATCGTTGGCATCTTAATGATCAACGTCTTAAATATATAAACTAAATTAAATGAGTAACACTGTCGTTTTTGAAAAAGAAAATAAGAATAAAGGAATGAGAATTTCATTTGTCATTCATTTGTTGATATTATTGATTGCTTTTTTTTATTACCTGCCACAGGTAAAATCGGAGTTGCTTGAAGACAAACCGCCTTATGCAGTGAAAGTGGACTTTACTTTTGAAGAAAGTTCGATGAGTAAATTTGCACATGAAGATGAAGGGGTCCAACGGGCCAAAGCAGAAGCTGCTCCACAGGAAGAAGAAACCAAAAAAGAAGAGGAATCAAAACCTGAAGAAATAAAAACTACACAGCCGCAGGTGATTGATGTTCCAAAACCTGACATCAAGATGCCCACACCCGTGATGACAGCACCTGAACCTATAGAAACAAGTACACCGGCAGAAGAGGCACCGGTAAAAGTGGTTGAAAAACCAAAGGTTATCACACCGGTACCGGTGAAGACAGAACCTACAAAAACCGGATCTACTTCAAATCCGACCAAAACGACTTCAACAGGATCCACTACGGGCACTTCTCCCAACAAACCATCCACAGTGGATGGAAAAGAAGGTGGAACCGGAAAAGGTGATTCAGGTACAGGGGCTGGTAGAGACAAAGGGAATGATGGTGATGCCGGCGCAGGCAATGCCAGCGATGGAACAGGTGAATATGATGGTTCAGGAGATGGGGTATTCGGACGTAAAATTATTTATAGAGATTTAAATGCCGTCAATAAAGCCGTGACTGTCAGTGGAAAAGTATCAGTCAAGGTATGTATAAACAGGGCAGGAATTGTCACTTATGTTGAACTAAACAATAACGAGACATCCATTAGAGATAAAGAAATGTTAAGACGATATCTGAAAGCAGCACGTGGATATAAATTCCAGCCAGATCTATTTGCACCAAAAGAACAATGCGGTAAACTGAACTTTACAATAGATAACTCGATTAACAATAAACTGAAGTTGAAGTGAGAATCAGGGTTCTCATGATATTTGGCTTAATCAGTGTGGTTTTTTGTACATCTTGTGCCGTGAAAAAAACAGAGATTGTGAAAACACCAATTCCTGTTGAAAAACCCCATGTTACGAATGAAAATTTGTCGGACTCTCTTTCAGCCAATACTGCGATGTTTGACAAATCCGGAGTTGGTATATTCGGCCGTAAAATGATTTCCAGATATTTTGCTCCGGTCAATAGAGACCTTACAGTCAGTGGCAAAATATCGGTTAAGGTATGCATTAACACTGCAGGAATTGTCACTTATGCTGAACTGATACAAGCTGAAACATCCATTAAAGATAAAGAAATGCTCACTAGTTATTTGCAAGCAGCAAGTGGATATAAATTCCAACCGGACCTGACTGCACCGGAAACACAATGCGGTAAACTGATGTTCAAAATTGACAATTCGGTTAACAATAAACGGAAGTGAGCAATAATGTTATTCTGATTTTTGGCTTAATCAGTGTGGCTTTGTACACATCTTGCGCCGTAAGCAAAACAGAGACCCAAAAATCATTCATAATAGTGTAAGAATCGGTAAGTCCGAAGGAAAATCTCATTGACTCCCTTTCAGCCAGTTCAGGGGTGTATGACGATTCCGCAAGTGGTGTTTTCGGACGTAAAATAATATTTAGAGATTTAAGAGCTGTCAACAAAGCCGTAACTGTAAGTGGTAAAGTCTCATTTAAAATATGTATTAACAGGGAAGGAATTGTCACTTATTCTTAATTGATCAATATGGAAACAACCATCAGAGATAAAGATATGCTCAGACGTTATCAGAAAGCATCACGTGGATATAAATTTCAACCGGAACTGACTGCGCCGGAAATACAATGCGGTAAACTGACCTTTACGATTCAAAACTCAGTTAACAAAAGACTGAAGTAAGCATTGAAACCAAAATTTAAGGTTTTTGAAAATTTAGACAATACTGATGAAATGTATTGCTGACAAACGTATTGCCATAGCCATACGGAGCCAGATTAATATCATCCTGACACCAGAAAGTCTCCGGAAGCAGGATTAACTTACCCATCAATGAGTCTGTCAGATCCCAGGCAAAAGGATAATTACGTCCTTTCTTTTTTATATTTTTTACTACAATAGTCAGATAACTTCCTGATTTCATAATGTCCAGGATATTGAGGTACACTTTGGTGAGGTCACTTACAAATTGCTGATAATCTGCAATATTCCCCAGATCATCTGTACTTTCTGAGTAATTGGTTTGGAGACCTTTTACTACGCGTTTGGCCTGGTTTTCAGCACCTTTCATATTGAGCATGTCCCAGTATGGAGGCGAAGTGATCAGATAGTCGATCATTGGAAAATCTTCCTTTGTAATTTCACGTGCGTCTTTGTGTAGTATTGAAAACTGCTGTTTGTTTGGACTACCGAATAAATCTATCTGAGTGGGTTGGACGATATTTTGACATCTTTGAATGGCGATAGCTGCAAAAAAATCACTCAATTCCGTACCAAAAGCATTACGTCCGGCACGAAGTGATGCTACCTGTGTACTTCCTGTGCCTGACATCGGGTCGAAAACATTATCATCAACTTCAGTGAACTCGTTGATAAACATTGAAACGAGTTCTTCAGGATATTTGGCCGGATGGAGTATTTCGTCTTTCTTTCTCGGTTGGGGCTTTAATATAAACCAGGAAGGAATGCTATGAGTAAATTTTTTCTTTGACTCAAGGGGTTCATTATATTTGAAAAGCTGATGATGTCTTTCTTTGTACCTGCCTCCTGAGTTTTCATCTTTTCTGAAATAAAGGCAATAAAATATTTTGTTATTTGGTGTGAATACGTGTTTGTTTTGCGCAATTTGTGGTTCAGATGTACAGGCTATCTTTTCATCCTTAAGACTGAAAATGGACGATAACTGCAGCGCCATATCCCAGACAACAGGATAATATTTTCCATCCAGAACAATATTTGGAAGCATAATCACAATAAACCTCCTGTCTGCCAGACAATGAAATATCTTTTCACATAATGTTAATATGTTTAGTTTTATGTCTTCATATTCAGACAAGTACGATATGATACTTAAAGTATTTCTAAGGTCAAAGATGGCA
The DNA here is from genome assembly GCA_014379665.1 of Saprospiraceae bacterium. GTDB lineage: Bacteria > Bacteroidota > Bacteroidia > Chitinophagales > Saprospiraceae > OLB9. The sequence continues at coordinate 4,290 of JACMLK010000319.1, forward strand.
AATTGAAGTGGCTGATCATCAAAAGTGGATATATTGACCATCCGGACATCTTCAGTGGCACAGACCGATCTGACTAACTCTTCTTTGTCACCCCAATAAAACAACTTTTCTTCGGATGGCTCCTCTCTGATAAAAAACCTTATATTTTCTTTGAACAGTTTTTCATCCGTGTCATACCTGAACCAGGATTTCTGAAAAGGCAGCCACTCTTTAGATGTAAGTCTGTTGAATCTGTTTTTCAATTCAGTGTACAGTTAGTAGCCAAATGATTTCTTTTTTTTGTCCTCTTTTGCCTTGGGGTCGTAATCTACCATGATATTGATCCATAGTGATCTTGACATCCTCAGAAAGAACATATAAGTAATTGCCGCAATCACAAGAAGAATAACCATAGAGACATTTAGCGATAGTTTAAAAACTATAAGGCATGTTCCAATAATACCAAGGAAAAAAAATGCGGTTATAATGTATGAAATAAACATCGAACCATAGTAAAACCCGGGCTCCGGCTCAAATTTCTGATGGCAAACAGGACAATGTTCAGGCATATCCACAGGTTTGGAAAATTCAAATGGTACGGTAAACAAATCTCCTTCCTGACACCTTGGACATTTTTTCAATAGCGTATTGATTAGAAAATTTCTTTTTGACATGCGGTTTTATTTGCGGTGTTTCAGTTTATCGGCCTTTGCTTCTACTTCTTCTTTTA
>JACMLK010000320.1 GCA_014379665.1 Saprospiraceae bacterium
CTTCTTCTTTTAATTTTGTTTTGTATTGTATCAGTTTTTCCTGCAAAGACGGATCAGAACAACCCAAAATAGAAGCTGCGAGAATCCCGGCGTTTTTTGCACCGTTCAAAGCCACCGTGGCTACGGGTATGCCTCCCGGCATTTGCAATATGGAAAGTATTGAATCCCACCCATCTATTGAATTGGTTGATTTTACAGGTACCCCAATGACGGGTAAAGGCGTAATTGAGGCTACCATTCCCGGCAAATGTGCAGCGCCACCTGCACCGGCTATAATCACTCTGATACCTCTCAAATGAGCATTTTTTGCAAACTCAAACATACGTTCAGGTGTCCGGTGAGCAGAAACTATGTTTATTTCATGGGGTATGTCAAAATAAGTTAGCATTTCAACTGCTTGTTCCATCACCACAAGATCTGAATCTGATCCCATGATGACGCTGACTAATGGATTTATCATTGGTAAGATATTACTTTAAGCGTATTTTGAATATATCTGGCAGTATTTACGGCATTAGGCAGACTTTTATCCACTATGGTTACGTGGCCCATTTTTCTGTAAGGCTTTGTTTCCTTTTTACCGTAAAGATGGGGATACACCCCATCTATGCTCATACAGGATTCGATGCCTTCATACTGTACAGGTCCGCTATATCCTTCTGCCCCAAGCAAATTGACCATAACTGCAGGTCTCAGGAGTTCGGTACTACTCAACGGAAGATCAAGTATGGCACGTAAATGCATTTCATACTGGGAAGTTATACATGCTTCTATTGTATGATGGCCTGAGTTGTGGGGTCTCGGGGCTACTTCATTAATAAGTACCTGACCACCCTTGTCAATAAACATTTCTACGGCAAGTAAGCCCACCACATTCAACTTTTCAGCGATCATAATAGCTAAAGTTGTTGCTTTTTCAGACTGATCTTCACTTATTTCTGACGGGCAGAAAAGATATTCTACCAGATTGGCAGTTGGGTGGAAATGCATCTCTACGGCAGGGTATGTCTTGATTTCACCAGAAAGGTTTCTTGCTACGATGACAGCAATTTCTTTATCAATGGATACAATATCTTCTACCAGACCAGGTCCGTCCAACAGTAAGGCCAGCTTTTCTTTAGTCCTTATAATTTGCACGCCCTTTCCATCGTATCCTTCTGTTCTTGATTTTTGTACAAATGGAATGGTGATTTTTCCATTTTCAACGGCAGAAAGTATCTCATTTTTATCATTGAATAAAGAAAATGCAGAGGTTGGTAGACCGTATCCTTCATAAAATAGTTTTTGAAGACCTTTATCCCGGATTATTTTCAAAGCTGAAGGCGATGGATACACTTTCTTACCTAAAGTCTCGAGTGTTTCAAGTGCTGAGATACTGACATTTTCAATTTCAATGGTTATGATATCTTTGTCTTTTCCAAAACTGACTACGTCATCAAAATTAGTAATGTCCCCGCAAACAAAGTCACGACACACATTTGCCGCCGGATATGATAAATCTTTTTCAAGTACAGCGATATTAAGACCCAATTTACTTCCAGCCTGACAAAGCATTTTGCCAAGTTGACCACCCCCTAGAATACCTATTTTTTGTGAAAATTTATTCAGACTCACCTTTAAACTAATTCAGACGCAAATGTATAAAAAAAGTAGGAATCGACCTTTATAAATGATGAACCATCATCGTAAGTACCATCTGAAATATAAATAACACGGTTTTATTCACCGGCATTTGAAAGTGACCTCGTAATTTTTTGCAGGAGTGAATTTATTCATCTTGTGAATGTGTGTATAAAATTGAATTTCCTTATTAAAAAAGTTCTAAATTTGAGACTTTCAACAGAACCGGATCTATGTCAGTCATCATCATCAAAGGGGCAAAAGTCATTAATCGAGGGGAAAGTCAGGTGAGTGACATCCTGATCAAAGATCACAGGATATCAAAAATCGGGACCGGTATTTCATACAAGGGTGCTAGTCGTGAAGTCAATGCGGATCATCTGATTGCCATGCCCGGTATTATTGATGATCAGGTGCATTTCAGAGAACCGGGTTTGACCCACAAAGCCACGATTGGTTCAGAATCCATGGCCGGTGTAGCAGGAGGAGTGACTACTTTTATGGAAATGCCCAATACCAAACCTCCTGCACTAACCGGAGATTTATTACAGGATAAATATGATATTGCTGCCAGAACAGCTTATGCCAATTATTCTTTTTTCATGGGGGCATCCAATGATAATTATGATGAAGTGATGAGGACAAATGAATCAAACGTTTGCGGGATAAAA
>JACMLK010000321.1 GCA_014379665.1 Saprospiraceae bacterium
GATACGAGTGGTAGAATTATTCATGACCAGGCAATCCGGTTGAATGGATTTTATGCATTGGTAAAAATGATCCATCTGCCAACGGTATGCACCTTCCATGCGCCCGGCTTCAATGATAGGTTGTATACGGAATGCTAAGGATTTTCAAATTCGTTTTGATGTATAAAAAAGGTGAAGAGTAAAGAATATATTCAAAACTTCGTGAAATATCTTGAAATGGTAAATAAGTTAAACATGCTACTTCTCCTAAACCTACTTTGCCACACTTACCTGCCAAATAACATTACTGACATCGTCTGCTACTAGCAGAGAGCCATCGCCAATAACCACCACTCCCACCGGCCTGCCATGCACTCTGCTCTTTTTAGGATCATCAATAAAACCGGTCAAAAAATCTACGGGCTTTCCACTAGGCTTGCCATCTTTAAACGGAACAAAAATTACCTTATATCCTACCAACTCTGAACGATTCCACGAACCATGCTGGCCAACAAACACACCGTTGTGATAGGTGGTAGGAAATGTTTTATGGGCGTAAAAAGCCATTCCAAGCGAAGCGGTATGAGCACCTAAATTTACATCGGGTATTAATGTCTTTTGCACCAGATCTGGTCTCTGACCTTTCATTCTTGGATCTTCATTCTTACCAAAGTATGCATACGGCCAACCATAAAATCCATCGCGCTTCACACTGGTAATGTAGTCGGGAACGAGTTCGTCTCCCAATTCATCCCGTTCATTTACAGCAGTCCATAAGGCGTTGCTTCCGGGATAGTATTGCATTCCAACAGGATTTCGTAAGCCGGAAGCATACACTTTCTCTCCTGAGCCGTCCGGATTAATTTCTAAAATATTGGCTCTTCTAATTTCTTTATCCATACCATTTTCTCCGTTGTTACTACCTGAACCCACAGAAATCAATATCTTCTTTCCATCGGGGCTGGTAATAATATTTCGAGTCCAGTGATTGTTGTAACCGCCAGCAGGTAAGTCTAAAATTTTTGTACCCGTTTCAGAAATATTTTTTTGTCCTTCCTTATAAGGGTAGCGCATCAGTGCGTCTGTGTTGGCAACATAAAAATAATTACCCAGCACCAGCATGCCGAATGGCTTGTTTTGATTGGATAAAAATATTTCCCGAACATCATATTTTCCATCCTTGTCGCTATCTCTCAAAACTGTGATCTGATTTGCACTATTGGGAGAGGTGCTTGATTCGCTAATAAAAAGATCACCATTGGGTGCCATGTAGATCCAACGTGGATTATTAAAACCATCTGCAAATCTCATTACTTTAAAACCTGATGGTGCAATTGGCATCTTACCCTCTACCCACCCTATCACATTCGAATGATTCACTTTTGATTCAGTGGCATAAGGCTTTGGAAGAGTGGTAGAATCTTTATCAACTTTATCCGTTTGAATTTGATCTTGTTGGAGACCAAATGCTGTTTCACTCCCCAGATTTAAAACTGTTATGAGGATTAAAATTTTTGATCGGTAATTTTTCATAAACAAATATCTTTTTGCTGTGGCTTTCAAAAAACATTCCACTACCAAAAGTCTAATCGTACTATAGTTACATTGGCAGTGTTATTGATAAAAGCATCTATAACACATAATCAAAGTTAATTATGACCCCATTAAAAATTACGCTACTGGTATCCGCTCTATTGTACTTAACCTCTTCGGTTGCACAAAATCCACAACTCACTAAAATATGGGAAACTAATTCTACATTAAAGGTTCCCGAAAGTGTACTGTACCACAAGCAAGGTAACTGCTTGTATGTATCGAACATTGATGGAAAATCGGGTGAGAAAGATTTAAAAGGCTCTATTACTAAACTGAGTTTAGATGGCAAAGACACGGTGAATAATTGGGTTACCAATCTCAGTGCTCCCAAGGGAATGGGAATTTTAAATAATTCTTTATATGTAACCGATTTGGATGAGGTGGTTGAAATCGACATAACCACAAGAAAAATAATTCAGCGAATCTCAGTGCCGGGTTCCATCTTCCTTAACGATTTAACCATTGATAATTCAGGAACTATTTACGTTTCCGATTCGCGAACCGGAAAAGTGCATACCATTAAAAATAAAAATGTGGCTACCTATATTGAAAATAAAATGGGCGTAAATGGATTGCTCGCTGTTGATACTGATTTATACCTTGCCGTGAAAGACACGTTGTTTAAATCAAATAAAAATAAAGAGCTAAGTGTAATCACTACTGGGATGGATGAGAGTAGTGATGGAATTGTACAAACAAAAAACAAAGACTTTATTGTATCGTGTTGGAACGGGATAATCTACTTTGTCAAATCAGATGGTACTAAAAATGTTTTGCTAGATACACGAGCGGAAAAATCGAATACTGCCGATATCGGATTTGATGCTGAAAAAAACATTCTCTACGTTCCCACATTTTCTAAAAACAAAGTGGTTGCCTATCAATTAAAATAATCATGATGGTACGATACCCATTGGTATATTAAACTCAGGAGGATTAGTAACTTTGAGAAAGTAATGCCTGCGCGTTAATTCACTATGATATACGGTTTCAATAATACCCTGACTGATCTGTTTTTGACCGAAAGAAAATTGTGAGAGTGAA
>JACMLK010000322.1 GCA_014379665.1 Saprospiraceae bacterium
AAATCAATTATATCATCAATTAAATGAAGTATGATGGTTTTAGTTTTAGGATAAAGTATAATTAGAAATACAAAGACATTTTTTGTTGCATTTGTAATGCTTTGGATCTGATATCTACCTGAAAGTCTTTCCCCGATCCTGCATAAATAATATCCCTTGATGAATTTATCAATAGCCCTATTTCTTCATTTTTTCCATTTTGTACCACTGAATCAAGATCGCCACCCTGCTCTCCCACTCCGGGTACTAAAAAAAAGTAGTCACTGGCAAGTTGGCGAATCTCTGAAAATAATTCCGGATGTGTAGCTCCCACAACAAACATAAGATTTTCAGGATTGCCCCAATCCTGTGCTTTTGAAATAACCTGTTTGTATAACGAATTTCCGTTAGTATCCTTAATCTGCTGAAAATCTTCATTGCCTTTATTACTTGTGAGACCAAGAAGTATTACCCATTTGTCTGTAAAATCAAAGAAAGGCATTACTGAATCTTTACCCATATACGGGGCGACTGTAACAGCATCAAAATCAAAATATTCAAAGAAGGTCTTTGCATACATTTTACCCGTATTACCTATATCACCCCGTTTGGCATCAGCAATTGTAAATATATTTTTTGGAATATACCCCATAGTTTTCTCTAAGGACTGCCATCCTTTTGGTCCCAGACATTCATAAAATGCAAGATTGGGTTTATAACTTACGCAAAGATCACTGGTAGCATCAATTACTGCTTTGTTAAACTCAAAAACAGGGTCATCAGCTTTTAACAAATGTTGTGGAATTTTTGTAAGGTCAGTGTCTAAACCAATACAAAGAAAACTTTTTTTAGTGTTGATATTGGAGCATAATTCATGCTTTTTCATTCCTCAAAATAACCATTTAGTGCTTCTACTCCTTTAATTTCCGGTAATTTTGATTTAATGGTTTGTTCAACCCCAGCCCTCATAGTCATAGTAGACATGGAGCAATGTTCGCAATTACCCAACCATTTTATTCTCACTATCAAATCATCCGTAATTTCAACAATCTCAATATTACCACCATCTACCGCAAGATGCGGTCTGATTTCATCAAGTGCACTGTTAACTTTGTCCAATAATTCTGAATGGTCTGTTGTAATCATAAGTCAAAGTTATACATTTTTAATAGATTTACCATAATCGCATCAAGTTATATGCTAATTTTCCATCTTGACTATTCGTGTAGGTTCATAAAGTTCATGTCTTAATTTGACTTGATTTACTGTGCTTTCTGCTAGTTGATTGAAAACGTTCTTAAGTATATTGTCAGACAATAAGGATACCGGTATACCTGCGTCGCCTCCTTCCCTGACACTTTGGACAATAGGAATCTGGGCTATGAGTTCAACACCGGCAATGGCTGCGAGTCGCTTTCCACCCCCCTGGCCAAACAAAAAATATTTATTAGCCGGCAATTCTTGAGGGGTAAACCAGCTCATATTTTCAACAACACCGAGTATCGGCACGTTGACATTTGGCAATAAAAACATGTTCATCGCCTTAACAGCGTCAATTACGGATACTTCCTGTGGCGTGGTGACTATAATGGCTCCTGTCACAGGAACGGTCTGTACAAGTGTCAATTGAATGTCCCCGGTTCCCGGCGGTAAATCAATGATCAGATAATCGAGTTCAGGCCAAAGACAATCCTGTATAAACTGCTTCAATAAGCCTCCCAACCTGGGCCCTCTCAGTACAACTGCCTGTTCCGGTTCGACTATAAATCCCACTGAAATGACATGTACTCCATGCGCCTGAAGAGGGATTATTTTATGTTTGCCATATAATAATTCAACTTTAGGACGTTGACCAACCAACCCCATCATTGTTGGAATAGATGGTCCGTAAAGATCTGCATCTATCAGACCCACTTTGTAACCAAGATTTGAAAGCGATACTGCAAGATTGACCGATACAGTGGATTTTCCAACCCCTCCTTTACCCGAGCCCACCGCGATCACATTTTTTACCTGTGGTAACACCGAATCATTTTTTCCGATACTATCAGAAATTGTCTTTACATGAATGTGTGTATTAGCTGTTGGGTAAATCTTGTTAATTTCTTCCATACAGGCAAAGTTCAGTGAGGATTTCAAATCGCTGTCATTTGTTTTTAATACAATTGCAAATGAAATATTCTCTCCTTCCACCCGA
>JACMLK010000323.1 GCA_014379665.1 Saprospiraceae bacterium
ATCTCGAACGAGGAGAGCGGCGCTTCATCTTCCAGTACATCGCAGATAACCTGTCTTAGAATGTGATATTCGGAAAGCATCTGGGCCATCGTGTAGAAGCTCTCCGCCCGCTCGAGCCCATGTTTCTTACCAATACGCATACTTTCGTCGCGGTCCCATCTGACTCTGACGGCCGTCCGGTCGATCGTAGTGGAGAGGGCGTCGGCAATCTGGGGCAATAGGTCAGGTAGAGAATTGCGCAACGCGAGTGAATCGAGCTTCATGGCGGCTAGGACTTCTTTGTTCGCGCGCTCTTCCCATATTTTCATGATTTTATCTATGCTGCGCCTGAGCCTGTCAGAAGTTTGATTGGGCATGTAAACCCAAATGAAAAATCATTAGTATTAGAAAATAGTATTTCATGAAAAATGAGTTAAAGATTTGCTCGTTATAAAAACGGTCAAATGTAAATAAATAGTGTTAAAGTTTATATAAACCAGTATTATAAGTACGCTGAATTATTTTTTATTTTCAACAAATATTTTGGAATAATCAACCTTCAATGGCTTGCTGACCCATTTATTTCCCCTGATATAAAATCTCCATGGCCTGTGGGCACAGGGTCCGGTATGTGTGCTCATACCTATTCTTGGTCCTTGTATGATATCTGCTGCAGCAACTATGACACCCCGATCTTCAATGCTTATCTGACAGTTGTTTAAATATAAAGTGTCGCCGTCCTGTTTTTTAGTAATACCCATGGCTACAGCTAGTTTTGCGGGACCATTGGTGAGTAAAGGTGTGTCGGAATTCAACTTACGCCTTTCAATCATGATGTCCAGACCGGAAACAGGTTCTATAGCTCTTATCAGAATAGCATGAGCCTCGCCTTTACTTCCTGTGACAACATTAAACATGGGATGCATCCCATAACAAATATAGACATAGGCTACACCACCGGGCTCAAACATTGTTTTGGTTCTTTCCGTATACCGGTTGTTAAAGGCATGACATCCTCTGTCATCAGGGGCTCTGTAAGCTTCTGTTTCCACGATCATTCCATCCGTATATCTGCCGTTAATATTTGTAACTAAAAATTTGCCCAATAATTGTTGAGCCAAAGAAGTGACATCTTCAGAAAGATAAAATATTTTTGATATTATCTTTGATTCTGAGTTCACAGTGTTTTTATATTTATTACTTTTGACAACTCAAGATGTTCATAACTAATGATTGAAACAGAGCAGCACAAATATACCTTATTAAAAGATATTTGGGGGTACACTACTTTCAGACCCTCCCAAAGTGAGATCATTGATATAGTAATGAATGGAGGTGATGCGCTGGTCATTATGCCGACCGGGGGAGGTAAGTCCTTATGTTTTCAACTACCGGCCCTTCTGTTACCGGGCCTTACAGTCGTGGTATCTCCATTAATATCGCTGATGAATGATCAGGTACAATCCCTGAAACTCTCAGGAGTAGGTGTGGCCACTATAAATTCAAATATGAATTCGAAGGAAATGTCTGCTGTTGAAAGATTGCTTGTGATTGGGGAGATTAAGCTTTTATATGTGTCGCCTGAAAAAATCAATTCACCGGGTTTTTCAACATTTTTGGCGGGGTTAAATGTCAGTTTGTTTGCCGTAGATGAAGCACATTGTGTCTCTGTATGGGGCAATGATTTCAGACCGGATTATGTACAGCTTAATAAGATCAGAGACACTTTCAAACATGTACCGTTTATCGCGTTGACTGCTACAGCGGATGATGCTACCCAAAAGGACATTTGCGCACAGTTGCATCTGCATGAACCAAAGATATTTGTTTCCAGCTTTGAGCGTAAAAACATCACCACTGAAGCCCGCCCTGCAGAGCAGAAATTTAAACAGATCGTTGAGTTTTTGATAAAAGTGAAGGATCAAAGCGGCATCATTTATTGTCTCAGTAGGAAAGAAACTGAAAAAATGTGTTTGAAACTCCGGCAATCCGGATACAACTGTGATTTTTATCATGCTGGCATGGAAGCGGATGACCGTAAAAGGGTACAAATGGCTTTTCAGAATGATTCTCTCCAGTTTATTTGTGCTACCATCGCCTTTGGAATGGGTATTGATAAAAGTAATATCCGTTGGATTATTCATCACTCCATGCCAAAAAACTTAGAAGGGTATTATCAGGAGATTGGAAGATCCGGCAGAGATGGTACTCCCGCACGAGCATTGTTGTTTTATAGTTACGGTGACTATATTATGCTAAAAAGATTTATTGATGACAGCCCCGCTACAGAAGAATTTAAAAACGTTCAGTACGCAAAGCTTGACAGAATGTGGGAGTTTGCTTCCGCTAACGAATGCAGAACCAATCTGGTTTTAAATTACTTTGGAGAGTACAGATCAGAACCATGTAAACATTGTGACAATTGTCTCTTCCCACCCAAAAGCACAGATGCCACTGTGATTGCACAAAAGACCCTCTCTGCCGTGATCAGATGCAAGGAGAATGTAGGGTTGAATCTGCTCATCGATATTCTACGCGGTTCGTACAGGGCTGAAGTCAGAGATGGTGGCTACGATCAGATCAAAACATTTGGTGCCGGGAAAGATATTTCGTTTATCAACTGGAAAATTTATATCACTCAACTGATCAATCAAGGATACCTCCGGATTGATTTTACAGACCATTTCAAACTGAAGACCACACCACTTACCAATGAAGTGCTCTTTTCTGATAAAAAGGTTCGTCTTGCAGATCTGACCATCGGAGAGATGGTGGTTGAAAAAGAAAAACCAAAGCAGAAAAAGCTGTCTCCGGAAGATGGACTTTTGAAACGTCTGAAAGAATGGCGTACCAATCTGGCCAGAGAAAAAAAAGTTCCTGCATATGTGATATTCAGTGATAAAGTCTTTGACAATATAGTGGAATCCAGACCATCAACCATTGCGGGACTTTTGGATGTGGAAGGAATTGGTAAGGTCAAATCAGAACAATATGGCCAGGATATTCTTGCTATCGTCCAAGGAACTAACGTACCACATCCTGAAATCAAAAATGAAAAAGGAAATACCTATACAGAGACCATGCTTTTGTATCAGGAAGGCATGACACCATCAGAAATAGCTAAGAAAAGAGAACTGTCAGAAACCACCATCTATACCCATTTAGCTTATCTATATATGAAAGATGAACCCATTGACATGTATAAGTATGTCACGGACGACGAAGTAAACAGGGTAGAAGATGGGTGGGAAAAAGCAGGAAAAGAAATGGCCTTAGCAGCAGTGGCTGATCAACTCATAGCACCGATGGATTTTCATAAAATCAGGCTGGCACTGGCAGTAATCATAAAGAAATATAAAAAATAAAACAATGTATAAATATTTATTAATGTATTTTTTAGTCCTGTCCGGAACTACTGGTTTTTCGCAAGCTAAAAAAGTAAAAATTAAGGTTGATCAGCCTATAGAGTGTGTACGAACTGAATATAAACTTGTCTTTAATGATGATTTTGATGGTCGGGAACTCGATACTTCCAAATGGTACACCTATTATCCATACGGACCTGCTTCTAAACCTGACTCTTGTGCTTTTTGCAGGACACATGTAACGGCCAATATTTACAGAGATGAAAATGCCATAGTTGAAAACGGAGTGTTGAGGTTAAAGTCTGAAAAGGTGAAAGGAACATGGTTTGGCAAAGAATATGACTATACTTCGGGATTAATAAATTCCAAACAAGTCTTTACCACTTATGGTAAATATGAAATAAGATGCAAATTGCCAAAGGGCAAACAACAATGGCCGGCATTTTGGATCTTTGGCTGGAATACAGAGATTGATATTTTTGAATTTACATGCAAAGGACCTGATAAACTGGAATTTTCTATTCACAATTGGCTGACAAATTATTGTACGAATAAAAACCCGTCAAAAGGAGCACCTTGTTACAGTAGTCAATCCAAACTGATTGATTTTGGTATTGATTTTTCAACATCTTTTCATACCTTCAGCGTGGAATATGAACCTCATATGATAAAATTCTATATTGACAATATTATGGTAAGATATGTACCGAAATATTATGACCTGAAAGGACGTCCTGTTAATTCATGCTATATCAAACCAGGCGAATATCTGATGGAGCCTTCTTTCCCAAATTATGGTGAACCTGTGAGTGTGATTGCTTCTCAGTCTGTTTGCAAAAAACATAAGGAGAAAAAGCCCGTCTTTCCAAATGATATGGAAGTGGATTACATAAAAGTATTCCAAAAAGATATTCAGGCAGGACTGTCGTCAATTGATAAGTGACATGTCAGGATACCTAACTGTGCTTGCAGTAACATTCCTGATATTATGTAGTCTGTATTTTTATATCAAAGCAAATATAACCTGGTCTTTAATCACCATTCTAGTACTTGGCTTTGGTTTGCGTGTGTATGGTTCATTGGAAAGCTCCTTACATGAGTGGGATGAAAGATTTCATGCACTAGTTGCAAAAAATCTGATGGATGACCCACTCAAACCGGTATTAATAAGCGATGGCCTGTTAAACTTGGATTATACGAATTGGTCTATGTGCCACGTCTGGTTAGCCAAACCCCCTTTGGCATTTTGGATGATGGCACTTAGTATGAAAGTGTTGGGTGTTAATGAATATGGATTGAGATTTCCATCTTTAATATTTTCCATATTAAGCATTTACCTTACATTTTTAATTGGCAAAAAATTATATAATGAAAAAATCGGATTGGTAGCTGCATTTCTGTATGCCATAAACGGATTACTTTATGAAATTAATATCGGACTGATGTCTGGGGACCATGTAGATACCTTATTTCATTTGCTTTTTCAGTTATCAGTTTTATTGGTGATCAAATATACGAAAGTACCCAAAACAAAATATCTGGTACTCATCGGAGTTTTGTCAGGTTTAGCATTTTTGTGCAAATGGATTATGAGTTTATTTATCTTATTGGTATGTTTTTCATATCTTATTTTTGTACTTAAAAAAATCAGGGAAACGATTAATGGAGCTTGTATTATCGGTTTCTTTTTTGTCCTGACCCTGAGTCCATGGTTACTTTTGATTTGGACAAAATTTCCGGTTGAATCAAAATGGATGATTGGGCAAATTTTTACCCCGATAGGATCCGTAATTCAGGCACATGACGGTGCTTGGTATTATTATCTGGAATCTATTAGAATCAATGTAAATGAATTTATCTATCTACCTCTTATTTTTTTAATTTTTGTTTCATTCAAGAGATTAAACAAAGAAAGATTTCTGTTATTGGTTTGGATTTTCATACCATTGATGCTGTTATCAGTATCCGAAACAAAGAGAGCTGTGTATTTGATGATGGCAGCTACTCCTTTATTTATTGTAAGCGCGTGGAGTATGCACTATCTGTATGCCATCAGGTCACGAATAAAATATAAATGGGCTGCATATCTTATCATTTGTTTATTTTTTGCTGCGGCCATCAGATACAGTATCGAGCGCATTAAACCTTTCAAACCAAGGTTAGAAAAGCCGGAATATAGGATAACAATGGAATCTCTGATTGAAGAAACAAAATTTCCACCCGACTCTATAGTCCTGCTTAATGAGCCGTATTTTATTGAATCACGGTTTTATTATAATATGAAGGGATACAGATATATAGATGATGAAAATATATTAAGAATAAAAAAATCAGGGTATAAAGTATTCGAATTTAGGGAGCATAAATATGTTGAATTATAGGATCATAGTCTACCATCTCAATGATACATCTATCAACTGAGAAATTTGCATTTTTGATAGTACTTATCTTAGATTCAATTTTCTCCCATTTTTTAGTTACATTTGACCTATTTAAGAAATTAATTTTAACACATAAAATATCTTTACATGAGAAATTGTTTGACAATTGTATTTAGCTTTATAACATTAAGTTGCTTTGGACAGGATTTCGCTGCTTACAGAAATAATGATACTGAAATTGGCTCATTCGCTACAGGGGATTTTAATGGTGATGGTTATATTGATATCATAGGTATAAGCTACAGGGTTGATGATAAAGCAGATATTTACCTTTTTACCAATAAAAAACAAAATCCAATTGGTTTTTCATTAAGTTTTGTATTGCAAAATACCCCTTTTGAGGGTAGTTCAGTTGCTGGCGATTTGGATGGAGACGGAGATCCAGACCTCATATATGCTAGCGGTGCAGATTTTGCACTAAATGCATTAATAAATAATGGAAGTGGAGTTTTTACAAAAATGAGTTTGGGAGTCAGCGGTACGCAGATTTTGAAATTAGCAGACATTGATAAAGATGGTGATACAGATATTGTAGGTTTGAACTATGACATAAAAAGAATAAATGTTTATA
>JACMLK010000324.1 GCA_014379665.1 Saprospiraceae bacterium
ACCACTCATGATGGCAAATTTATTTATCCAACGTATAGGGGGTTTCTATTTTTCAATCCGAAGGACATACAACGAAAAGAATCACATTCTACAAAAGTGTATGCATCTGAATTTAAGGTATTTAATGTTTCCTATCCCCTTGAAGTAAATATTGAAGATGTTGAAATTATTAAACTCCAGCCTGACCAGAATCTTTTCAGCATAGAATTGACAGCTCTTAATTATGAAGACCCGGATAAGGTTTTCTACGCCTATAAGCTAAGCCCATTGAATAAAGAATGGATTTATACAAAAGAAAGAAATGTTACCTATGCTAATCTGAGTGGCGATAACTATACATTTTTTTATAAAGCAACCATTGATCCATCAGATTGGAATGTCCCGGTGAATCAGTTAAATATTACAGTAGCGACCGTATTCTATAAAAAGACCTGGTTCATATTATCAATGATATTGTTAATTTCTGCATTGATCTATCGAATTTATAGTTATCGACTTAACCAAACACGGAATGTACACAAGTTGCAACTTCAGGCTACAATGCTGGAAAGGGATAAAACGGAGATCCAATATCAAAACCTGATCAATCAGTTTAATCCCCATTTTTTATTTAACAGCCTGACTTCCCTAAATAGCCTTATCTATGAAAATAAAGAACTGGCTTCAGATTTTCTTGAACAATTGAGTGCTGTCTATAGATATCTGTTGACCAACAAAGACAATCAACTTGTTACGCTGGAGGCAGAGATAAATTTTGTTCACCATTATATTTCTTTACTAAAAACAAGGTTTGAAAATCGGTTAAATATTTCAATTAATATTCCACATGGATTGCTTCAGAAGAAAATTGTGCCGATAACGTTCCAGATCATGATTGAAAATGCACTTAAACACAATGTGGTGGATGAAGGATCACCATTGTTTATTTCATTCACTGCAGATGAAAAGTATCTTTATGTAATTAATAATGTTCAAAAGAAGGCATTTGTGGAAACGAGCAACCGGAAAGGATTGGAGAGCCTGCAATCATTGTATAAATATCTTTCTGCATCTCCATTAGTAATTGCACATACGGAAACGACATTTGAGATCAGAGTTCCCTTGCTATAAAAAATGAT
Organism: Saprospiraceae bacterium; assembly: GCA_014379665.1. Classification (GTDB taxonomy): domain Bacteria; phylum Bacteroidota; class Bacteroidia; order Chitinophagales; family Saprospiraceae; genus OLB9. Next base: position 1,119 of record JACMLK010000324.1, read on the forward strand.
GTACAGCTATTTAACTGGCCTTGTATGCCCTGCAGCGTTTATCATTGTTGCGGACAAGAGGTTATAGCATTGAGTCCAGGCTTCTTTGACATCTTCGTTCCAATCCTTACCTAATCCCCGTTCAAGCGTCCAGATCAAAGCATCTCCGACGGTCTGATAATGTTCTGGTTTGACACCATACTTCACATGTCTCAGAGCCAAGGCATTTAAATCATCTGTAAGTTCTGATAACCGGTCCAATCTGCCTACAATCACATTCAGCATTTCGACAAGTTTTTTCGATTGATCTTCAGTGGATATGTGGAATAAGTGTTTCAGCCTGGGTGCCTGCATAAACAATCTGCCATAAAATACCTGACCGATCATAACCGGATCGACGGAAAGAAATAATCTCCAGCTGTTTTGTACGAGTATAACCTGTCGGGCATTCATGGTCATCTGAATTGAAGCTAAACATACAATTTATGTTGTATCAATGAAGATAAAAAACCTTCCTGTATATGGAAGTAGTTGGTCAAGGCTCCATTACTGGTGATTCTCGAAAACGGTTCATGTCTGTTTTTCCCTTGTTTATTTAAAATCAGGGTAGGGTCACATTCTTAAAGTTGTCTGCCCTCATGTGTCGATCCATCTTTGTGTCGTCAAATCAATCAATCATAAAAATCTTAAAATTATTAATCATGAAAATCAAATCATTTTTAGTTGCCGGACTCATGTCCGCGATCGTTTTAGCTTCATGCAGCAAAGAAAAGGATACCATCGATCCGAATATTGCGATAGAAGGTGTTTGGATAGGGAAATATTCAATACTCAGTGAGCCCTACAGTAATTTCTACAGTTTCAGATTCAAAGCAGGTGGTGTACTCGAACTCATAGATATCACACAGACAAAAAAGGGAGAAGGCACCTGGGCTTTTACGAACGACAACGAGGTCATTTCAGGGACGTATACGTTGATACCTCCGGACAGCGGCACCTTTTCATTTGTGGCCAATTTTGACAAGAATACACTGGAGATAGATGGCACATGGGGTGTCGGAAGCCAGGAGTATGGTGGAGGATATTGGTACATGAACAAACTTTAATCCAACCATCCTGAACATTTCTGAAAGCTGTTTGAATTCGATGTCTTGTATTTCTTTTGGATAATTCCAAACAGGAAAAATCTTCTACAGGCATTGATTTAAACAGCTTTCTCATTTAAAAATGAAGGTCCCGTGAAGGGAAGGGAAAATGGATTAGTTAGCAAGTGTATCTTTCAATCAGATTTGAGTCAATATTAATCTTCCGGAAATGAATGTAATAGTAATTGAAGATGAGACGTTGGTGGCAAAGGAACTGGTTAAAAAACTGGGGGATGTTGCACCTGATATCAGGATCCATGCGATTTTGCCCAGTATTAAAACAGCTACCACCTGGTTGAGGGATAATGCGGAACCTGACCTGATCTTCATGGACATACAGCTGAGCGATGGAGTGAGTTTTGAATTGTTTCAGACATTCAGTTTGCAGTGCCCTGTAATTTTTACCACTGCATTTAATGAATATGCGATCCAGGCTTTTAAATCAAATGGCGTAGATTATTTATTAAAGCCTGTAAATAAGGATGAGCTTAAAAATGCGGTGGATAAAAGCAGGCGTATGATCCAAAGTCACGCATCACTTCCTCTTAATGTTGCTGCGTTGCTTGAAGCACTTTCTCCCGGAAGTATGAAACAGGTGGTGCAGAAAGAAAAATTTATAGTGAATTTTCGCAATACATTGCTGCCTGTCAAAACAAGTGACATCGCTTATTTTGTGCGTGATCAGCTTATCTATCTATGCACATTTGACAACCAGCGGCATATACTTGATTATGCTACGCTGGAAGAAATAGAAGAATTATTGAATACAACAAAATTCTACAGGGCTAACCGACAATATATCGTCAATGAAGATGCTATCAAAAGTGTTCATGCTCATCCTACCGGAAAGCTGGAATTAAAACTTGGCAATAAACACGGCCTTTCCATTGACATCAGTCGGGACAAAGCACCATCATTTAAAAAATGGTTAGATAGATAACAGGAATTGGGAATAACGAATAACGAATAACGAATATCGAAGTTGGAAGTAGAAGTAAAAGTTGGAATGTGAAGTAGAAGTGGAAGTCTTACTTAATATTTCCACTTCCCTACATCTTACTTCTTACTTCCTACATTTCCTTCTACTTCTTACTTCCCAC
>JACMLK010000325.1 GCA_014379665.1 Saprospiraceae bacterium
TGGGGATAAAACCAGCAACAGACCCGATTTTCTGTATAATACTGACCCTCCATATTTACTCCCATTCTCAATTATTTCTTCACATTCGATTGTCGAAGTTTTCAACTTCGATACAATTCATTAAGCATTTATAATGCGTTAACAGATTTATATAAGGATATATCATAGGTCATTGAAATAGAAAAATTGTACAAGTGGTTATAATGATAGTTAATTGCGAATTGCAAATTCTTAAAATATAGGATCGCAGTTGCAAACTGCGACCATCGGGAATTTAGTTATTAGGGCACAAGTTGGACTTGTCAGGCTTTCAACGGCCTGAAACTTGCGCCAGCAACGGGATTATCGGGTTAATGAGTAGCTGTTATACAGTTGCCATTAGTTCAGCTAAATAGTTACTATTGTTGTATCAATTCTTCATGCTACTTTTCATTGAATACTAAATTGTCAAAATTATCACTATCTTTGTATGATGATCACTGCCAGAATTGCGGTTTATTTATTAATTATATCCTATATACTCCCTATAGGACATAATTTTATTCCGCATCATCACCATCATCAGGATCAGGAACATTACAACCATGTAAATCATCATCATGCTCCATCAGGAGGGGAAGATAATAATGACCATGATCATGATACCGATAGTTTCCCCGGCATTTTTAGTAATATGCTTCATCACGATGATGATGGTTTGTTTATACAATCAACATCATCAAAGGAATATAAAATTGTTACACCTAGTTGTGATTTCGGGTTGTGTAACGAAAACAGTGTTTTTGGAAGCCTTACATCGTTAAAAAGAAAAAAACATCCGCCGGAAAATCATTCCTGGTTTAAATTACATCATTTCTATTCCTACGGGCTCAGGGCACCACCAGCTTTCATAGCCTAAATTTCTTTCTTTCAGAAAGTTAATTTTTTCCTGCATGAGCATCATGTCCGGGATTTTCATATTTGTTATGGGTTGCTTATTTGGGATCACTCCAGTTATCACAAATCTAAAAGAACACAGCACCAATTCCATATATACAGACACAATAAAATGCTTACACTATTATTAATTTTTAAAAAATCAAACACATGAAACACTTATTTTTCTTTCTTGTCATGACCATATTCATAACCGTAGGGTGCCGCAATCCTAAAACTAATGAGCATAACCACGATGGCACACATACGCATGATGATGGAGCCGTACATCAAAATCATGATGACACCACTCACCAGCAAAAAGAGTTTAAAGTTGACGCGGACACATCTCATCACAGCCATGACCATGATGACAAAAACGATAACCACAAGCACTAATGACTAATTTAAGCACCATAAATGGAGCATTTATGGTGCTGCTTTAAACATTCCATTATTTCGTTCCATAATAAATTTTATACCTTGAAACATATACCTATCATATTATCAATCATAACCATGCTCTTAGTCGGATGTGGTCCTGAAAAATCTTCGGAAGATGACCACGGTCATGACCATTCAGCTGGTGGACTTGAACCCGTTTCCTATACGCTATACTCGGATAGAACAGAAATCTTTGTTGAATTTAAACCCCTGGTTGTGGGTGAAATTTCAAAATTAGCAGCCCATTTTACCATTTTGGGTGAAAGGTTTATGCCACTGACATCAGGAACTGTTACGGTGAGTCTCATCAACGGAGACACTGGAATTGAAATGTCATCTGAAAGTCCAAGTTCACCGGGTATTTATAGATTGGCTTTAAAACCATCCAGAGACGGGATGGGTAAATTGATTTTTAAAATTGAAACAAAAGAATTTAAAGATCAAATTACTATTGATAGTATCCCGATTTATGCTGACGCATCTGCCGCCATATCAGATCAGAAACCATCGACTACGGGTGACGATATTAGTTATCAGAAGGAACAGGCCTGGAAAGTAAATTTTGCCAATACGCCTGTAGTTAAACAACCATTCAGCAGTATCATCAAAACGAGTGGACAAATCATGCCTTCTCCTGGAGATGAGTATGTAGTGAGTGCTCAGATAAGTGGTATCGTTACATTTGCAAATCAACATATTTTACAGGGAAGTGAAGTTGCTGCAGGTTCTCAACTTTTCACCCTGAAGAGTAATGAGGTCGTACAAAGTAGTTTGGGAACTGCAGTGCTGGAAGCAAAAAACGAACTGGCCAGTGCCCAAAAAAATTATACCCGAGCGACAGAGCTGGTCAAAGACAGGATCATATCAGATAAGGAGTTTTTAGCTGCTAAACTCAGATTTGAAAATGCACAAAATCAACTTTCAAGGGTTTCTGTTACAAAAAACTTTAATACCAACAGACAGAATATAACAGCTTCAATTTCCGGATATTTGAAAGATGTATTTGTAGAAAATGGACAATATGTAGAAGCCGGTCAGGCATTGGCCACCATTTCAAAAAACAAAAAGCTAATATTACAAGCCAATGTGTCATTGAAGTATTTTGATAAAATCCCGCTGATTACATCTGCCAATTTTAAACCGGCCAATAGTCAAATAACTTACAGCACAGATACCAATGGTGGTAAAAAGATAACTTATGGTAGGAGCATTTCGGAAAACGCTCCTTTTATCCCTATCCATTTTGAGATAGAGAGTAAAAGTGACATTATCCCTGGTACAGTGGGCGAAGTATTCCTTAAATTATCATCCAAACAAAATGTACTCGTGATTCCTGCTTCGTCACTTATAGAAGAACAAGGATTATTTTTTGTGTTTGTACAAACAGGGGGCGAAAAATTTCAGAAACGGGAAGTTAGCGTAGGTGGTAATGATGGACAAAATGTAAGTATTCTGGATGGTATCAAAGAAGGAGAAAGGGTGGTAAGTCAAGGCGCTTATCATATCAAATTGGTCATGGCATCAGGTGAACTTCCTGCGCATGGACATGAGCATTAGTCTAAATGTTGTATTATAAATGTTGAATTTTAAATTATTTATAGAATGAAAAAAGAAAATGTAATCCTTGAAAAGTCTTTCGATTTTGCTCTTCAAATTATAGAACTCTACAAAAAACTTATTGCTGGAAAGGAATTTATTATATCCAAACAGTTGTTGCGCTGTGGCACAAGCATAGGAGCAAACATCGAAGAAGCTGGTGCGGCAATTTCTAAACGAGATTTCATTGCTAAAATGTCTATTTCTTCAAAAGAGGCTAGAGAAACCAAGTATTGGCTTCGATTATTGGAAAAAAGTAAACTAGCGAATATTGATGTTTCTGATGAGTTGAAAGAAGTAGAACATATAATCAATATCCTTACGTCAATTGTCAAGACGTCTCAAGCAAATGTTAAATGATGAATGTTGAATTTTAAATTAATCAACATATCCATTCAACATTCAAAATCAAAAATTTAAAATTTCAAAAGTGTTAAATAAAATAATAAATTTTGCCTTAGGTAACAGACTGCTGGTGGTGGTTGCATCAGTTTTGTTGCTTATATTCGGTACTTATGTCGCTACAAAAATGGAAGTGGATGTATTTCCTGATCTTACTGCTCCCACTGTTGTAGTACTCACTGAATCTCATGGTATGGCTCCTGAAGAAGTAGAGAGACTGGTAACCTTTCCCATCGAAACATCCGTCAATGGTGCCACCAATGTAAGAAGGGTACGTAGCTCATCTACTGCAGGATTTTCTGTAGTATGGATAGAGTTTGACTGGAATACAGATATATTCAAAGCCAGGCAGATAGTGAATGAAAAACTCATATCGATCAGTTCTAAATTGCCTGATGGTACAGGAAATCCGACTATGGCGCCACAAGCAAGTATCATGGGGGAAATCATGCTAATTGGCATTTCATCTGACAGCACATCACAAATGGAATTGAGGACCATAGCAGACTGGACCATACGGCCACGCTTGCTCGCTACTGGTGGAGTGGCTCAGGTAGTTGTCATTGGCGGAGAATATAAACAATACCAAATTCTGGCATCACCACAAAAAATGGAGGCTTATCACGTGTCATTGTCTGAATTAATAGCTGCGTGTAAATCTGCCAATGGTAATTCGTCCGGTGGATTCATCACTGAATACAGCAATGAGTATATTGTCAAAGGTATCGGAAGGACCAATGATCTGACTGAATTAGGCAAATCTATGATAAAAATGGTAGAAGGTTATCCTGTAAAGATTGAAGACGTAGCTGAAATTAAAATAGGCGCATCTCCCAAGATTGGTGACGGGTCGATCAACGGGAAACCGGCCGTTATCATGACGGTAATGAAACAACCTGCTACAAATACGCTGGTATTAACATCCAAAATAGAAGAAGCTATTAATGAAATACAAAAAAATGTCAAAAGCGATGTCAAAATTAATACAAAGATATTCAGGCAGGAAGATTTTATTACTTCTTCCATCAATAATATACAGAAAGTACTATTGGAAGGCACCGCTTTTGTAATTATCATTTTATTTCTGTTTCTGATGAACTGGCGTGCTACCGCTATTTCTTTGGTTGCCATACCCATCTCACTGATAGTTGCTATTCTTACACTAAAGTGGCTTGGATTGAGTATCAATACCATGAGTCTGGGTGGGATGGCCATTGCTATAGGTGACCTGGTGGATGATGCGATTATAGATGTGGAAAATGTTTTTAAAAGACTCAAAGAAAACGCCCGAAAGCCTTTAAATGACCAAAGAAATAAGATTCAGGTCATCTTTGATGCGTCGTTTGAAATACGAACATCTATCATCAATGCTACATTTATCATCATCGTGGCTTTCTTACCGTTGTTTTTTCTTTCTGGAATGGAAGGAAAACTGCTTGCTCCATTAGGGATTGCTTTTATAGTATCTTTGTTTGCATCGCTTATTGTGTCTATTACGCTTACGCCCGTATTGTGTAGTTATCTGCTGACGAGCGACAATATGCTGAACAAACAACATAAAGAAAGTTGGCTGGTTGAAAAGTTGCAGTATATATATACCAAAACTTTAACTCAGGTAATGCACTTTAAAAAAACTGCCATTGGCGTTAGCGTCATATTGTTTATAATTGCTATAATGGCCTTCAGCCAGTTAGGAAGAAGTTTTCTGCCGGAATTTAATGAAGGCTCATTGGTGATCAGCGCAGTAAGTCTTCCCGGCATATCTCTGGAAGAAAGTAATAAAATCGGGACCCAAATAGAACAAACATTACTCACGGTGCCGGAGATTAAGATAACCACTCGTCGTACCGGCCGGGCGGAGTTGGATGAACATGCTCAGGGAGTAAATTCTGCAGAAATTGACGCTCCGTTTACGTTGGCTGACAAAAGCAGGGAAGAATTTATGTCAGATGTCAGGGGTAAGTTATCAGGTATAGGAGGCGTAAATCTAACCATTGGCCAACCTATTGGACATAGAATAGATCACATGCTATCAGGAACAAGGGCTAATATCGCTATTAAAATATTCGGTACAGACCTGAATAAGTTATTTACCTTGTCTAATCAGGTAAAAACCGAGATCCAAAACATAAATGGATTGGTGGACATAAGTGTGGAGCAACAAGTGGAAATCCCTCAATTGCAAATCAAAGCAAAAAGGGACTTGCTCAATCATTATGGTATTTCGATGGGTGATTTTAATGAGTTTGTAGATGTGGCTTTTGCAGGTGAAAAAGTATCTGAGATTTATGAATATGCAAAGACGTTTGATTTAATCCTGAAATTTGATGATGCCAATAGAGGCAAGATTGAAAATATTAAAAATACCTACATAGATACTCATAACGGACAAAAGATCCCCTTGCATTATGTCGCAGATGTAGTGAGTACCAGTGGCCCCAATACGATCAACAGAGAAAATGTACAACGTAAAACCGTAGTATCTGCCAATGTTGCAGGGAGAGATCAGAAAAGTGTGGTTGATGATATCCAAAGAATAGTTTCAGAAAAAATAAAACTGCCTGAAGGTTATCACATTGAATATGGTGGACAGTTTGAAGCAGAAGCACAAGCGTCCAAAACATTGATGGCCATGTCGTTATTGTCATTGATGATAATATTTCTTTTACTTTATCAGGAGTTTAAAAATGTCACCATTTCAGGTATTATACTGATCAATCTGCCATTGGCGTTAATAGGGGGAGTATTCAGTATTTACTGGACCAGTGGTATCCTAAGCATACCAGCGATAATTGGGTTTATCACCTTGTTTGGTGTAGCTACACGAAATGGTATTTTATTGGTCTCACATTATCAGACACTGCGAGATGAAGGTATGGGTCTTTATGATACCATCATACAAGGATCAAGAGACAGATTGAGTCCTATCCTGATGACAGCACTTACCGCCGGATTGGCATTGATCCCACTGGCGATGGGTGGCGATTTGCCCGGGAATGAGATCCAAAGTCCTATGGCAAAAGTTATCCTGGGTGGATTACTCACATCGACAATGCTTAATATTTTTATAGTGCCGGTTGTCTATTATCTAACCAACAAAAAATTTCAATAGTCATGTACATTCTAATAAAAACCATTATCTCAGCCTTGCTAATCGTAGCGATTTCAGAAGCCGGAAAACGATTTACTACGTTTGGGGCAATTTTGGCATTGCTGCCATTAACATCTCTCCTTGCTTTTATCTGGTTGTATAGAGACACAAAAGACATTCAGAAGATCTCTTTGCTTTCGCATGAAATATTAATGATGATCATACCTTCTTTAGTATTCTTTATTGCTTTGCCTATACTATTAAAAAGTACAAAATTTTATCCGGCTATATTTATATCAGCATTTTTTACAGCCGTCGCATACTTTTTATGGATGCTGCTTTTAAAAAAAATGGGATTCACTCAATAAAACCTTCAGATCATGAATTTTAATAATCTTATCATCCTACTTTTCTCCATTACATTTTATCATCAAGGTAAAACACAAAATGGCATAGAAGAGGTAATTGCAGCCATTAAAAAAAATAATAAACAAATACTGGCATATGCCCAATATAATGAATCCGAAAGACTAATGTATAAAACAGGTTTGACACTGCCCAATCCTGCAGTGGGATTTGATTTTATGGCAGGGTCGCCTGCCACAGCTGGCAATCAGACAGACCTAACCATCACTCAAGCCTTCGATTTCCCTTCGGTGTATGGTAGAAAGAAAGAACTGTCTGATCTCTTGATAGCACAATTGCCCTATCAATCTACATCTATGAGACAACATATATTGATGGAGGCTCAAAAGACATGCAACGAAATCATCTACTTAAATAAAATGTTGGCTGAACTCACTAAGAGAAAGGTAAGTGTAGAAAAATTGAATCGGGATTTTTATAAAAGTATGGAAAATGGTGATGGGAACATCCTTGATGTAAACAAAGCAAAACTCCAACTCGCAGAAGTGAATGCCATGTACCGGCATCATCAATCCCTGCTGCAGCAAGCATTATTAAAATTAACATCTTTGAATGGCGGATTGGAAATCAACTTTACAGACAGCACCTATGCGACTCAGTTAACAAGTACAGCAATGGATGAATTTGTAAAAGTTAGCTTAACTGATGATCCGGATATAAAATATATGGAATCAGCTAAAATGATAGCTCAACAGGAAATTGCGGTAGCAAAAGCTATGACTTTGCCGAAAATGGAAGTAGGGTATCATTATCAGGCTATATTGGGACAAAGATTTCAGGGAGGACATGTAGGTTTTTCTATTCCATTATGGGAAAACAGGCATCTGGTGAAGTCAAAACATTCAAAATGGATATATGCAGATATGCAACTCGAAGCACAACGCCATCAGCGATATCTTGAACTCCGGCAAATTTATGACAAGTATGAAAGCACTAAGGAATTGCTTGCTGAATATACAACTGTTTTATCTTCAATAAATAGTTTGCCACTCCTGAATAAAGCACTGGAAATGGGTCAGTTCTCTACAATAGAATATTTTATGGAAACGAGTTATTTTTACAACACGGTAGATAAATATCTGCTGATAGAGAAGGAATATCACGATATGGTTTTTGAGATGAATAAGTATAAGTTGTGATGATTAGGTTACCAACCGTGGTAAGGCAATAGGTCTACGATAAAATATAAACTATAAGTATCAATTTTGAATGAAATGACAGTAGTTTAGTTCGATACAAAAACTTGGCAGTATATTTCAACACATTGGTAATCAAGTGTAATGTTTGTAATTTTATAGCGACCAGTGCAACAATTTGAATAAAAGTAAGTTTATAATTTTATGTATAATAAGTCTTTGCACATATTATTGGCCTTAAACTTATTTATCTCGTCTTTTGGCTTGATGGCTTTTGAGCATATATGCAGTAAAAACGGTACTACTTTTTCTGTTTTTCTAAAACCTGATAGTTGCTGTTCCAAGAAAAAAGCCAAAAGTTGTTCTGCTACTGGTTGTACTAAACACAAATCAAATCAGGGCGTGGCATTTAATAAGAAGCCATGCTGTGAAGATAAAACACACTATAAAAAACTTAATATAAGCGCTACTGAACAAACAAAGGTTGTCCTTTCAGAGATTCAATCAATTTTTTATTATCCTGTCGCCGAAACCATTTTAAGTGGAAATGATTTTATCAGCGAAAATGAAAAAACCTTAAGATCTTACTCATATAAACCACCGCCACTCCATGTGGACAATTTAAGGGTGCTTTATCAATCGTTCCTTTGTTAGCTTTCCAAAACATCCTATTTCTGCAATAGGTTCTTAAGTTCATTATATGTATTGGTCTTCAACCTACATGTTAATGATCTTCCATAAGAAGCATCCATTGGTTTTGAAATATCTGCCTGTATTTGGGCAGACCGGAGTTTTTCCTTTTGAGATAAATTTCGTCAATACTAAGAATTTGGTGCTACTAATATTAAATCACCTGGTGAGGTATAACCCAGAAGGGTACTATTTTTCAAATTTCAAAATAATTCTTAATGAAAACATTTATTAGAAGTATAGTGGTCATATTTATAGCATTATTCACCACTCATCTCAGTACAGCGCAGTCAATAAATTTAAAAATCGTAGATGTCAAAGTGTATGGTAACTGTGGCATGTGCAAAAAGACTATCGAAAAAGCGGGGAATGTAAAAGGCATCTCAAAGACAAAATGGGATACAGAAACCGCGATGGCCAAAATAACCATAGATAGTACCAAAACAAGTGTAGATGAAGTATTGAAAAGAATCGCTGAAGTTGGATATGACAGTGATGCATTCCGGGCACCTGATGCAGTGTATGAAAATCTACATGGCTGTTGTCAATATGAGAGACCGGCAAAAAAGATTTAAAATAACTATGAAACCATTTACAATCATAGTACTCATGCGTCCGTACAGACCTAGAAGAAAAGATATCAGGATGGAAAATTAAAATTAGAAAATAAATGACCATGAATATATTAAAATTCGGTGGGATGATCACCTTAGTATCAGCTTTTACTTTTATGAGTTGTCATAAAATGGGCGAAGGTAATAAAGAAACTGCAAGAGCAGTTATTGAAAAATCCTTTACATTTCCCATATCTACTCCAATGGTCATGGATGCAACGAATGCATCTTTTGCAGCAAAATCAAGCATTGCCAATATTGGTGGTCAATCTGTAAATACCCTTTCGTATGGTAATGGAGGCATATTAGGACCGACACTTAAGATAAATCAAGGTGATGTCATGAATCTGGTATTTACAAATGAGCTTTCAGAACCGACAAATATACATTGGCATGGACTAGAGGCTCCTGCTGTGCAAGACGGATATCCCACAGACCTGACTCAGGCTGGTAATTCATATACCTATAATTTTCGTGTTGTGGACAGGCCAGGGACATATTGGTACCACCCTCATCCTGATATGGCTACTGCAAGCCAGGCTTACAGAGGATTGGCCGGTTTTTTTATAGTCACCTCTCCTGAAGAACAAGCATTGAATTTACCTCAGGGTATTTATGATGTTCCTTTAGTAATTCAGGACAAAAGATTGGCAGGTGGACTGGTATATAATCCGGATACTGATGACAAAACTATAGGATATTTTGGAGAATCAGTATTAGTTAATGGCACATCAGGAGCCGTTATGGATGTAGAAACACGTACCTACAGATTTCGATTATTGAATGGTTCAAATGCAAGAATGTACAATTTTGCCTTGTCTGACGGTTTGAAATTTAAGCTTATCGGGAGTGATGGCGGACTATTGGATGTTCCGGCAGATATATCAAAAATCTTACTTGCTCCTGGTGAAAGAGCTGATGTACTTATTAATTTTGGTAGTATGCCGGTAGGTACGGAATTGTTTATGGAGAGTGCATCGTTTAGCGGATCATCTTCCCAAGGCAGTCAAAGTTTTAAGATTATGAAATTTAAGATAATTAAAGATGTCATTGACAATTTTATTGTTCCGACCACATTGATGCCAGTGGTAAAAATATCTGAATCTTCTTCTCTTGCTTCGCGCAAATTTAACATAGGACATATGATGGCCCATGGAGGTATGGATGGAGTTATGCATCCAATAGATGGAAAGACATTTGATGCCAATCGAAGAGATGAGGTAGTTAAGAGTGGTAGTGTAGAAGTCTGGGAGTTTGATAATACAGCAGGTACAGAAATTCACCCAATGCATTTGCACGGTCTTCAGTTTCAGGTTTTGAAAAGGACAGGAGGAAGAGGCTTGATTCAACCATGGGAAAAAGGATGGAAAGATACAATATTGGCATTTCCAGGTGAAAAGGTAAAAATCATCATACGATTTCCTGAAAACAAAGGAAAATTTGTATTCCATTGCCATAATCTGGAACACGAAGATGCAGGGATGATGTTAAATTTTGAAATTCAATAACCATATTTTTTAACATTCTAAATTTATTTAAAAATGATTCATATAAAATCTTTAATGGCTATTCTGTTATTGGTAACTATGACCTTTATTTCCTGTAAAAGTGATGAAGCCACAATTACTGAAAATCTAACTGCTGAGTGGAGTTCAACTGCTGTTAAAATTGATGGTGTCGCTTCTCCTGCTACTACTGTGATGTTTTTGCATTTGCTAAGCAGCAAACAGTATGAAATCACGACCAGCATCACACCATTTACCCACCCGAAAACAGGTGTATGGTCTGTCAATACTGGCGGTGACAAGTTGACTCTGGCGGGAAACGTCTGGACGATTCATCATCTTGAAGGTAATACGCTTCGTTTAGAAAATGTGGTTGATGGAAAAGAACTTGAAATAGATTTTGCCAAGTAATTCACCTGATGGTTTTTCTCTAAATTTTGAATATTTTTTTTAAATGTATAAGAATGAATAAGGTAATGCACTTCTTCAAGAGGATTTTGAAAATGATATTTATAAAAAAATGTTGTCGCTGATTGTATTAAAAAACAAATAAATAAAAGCCTTATGCTCCTAAAATATTTCTCAATTTGTCTCATGTTTTCAAGCAATATTTTGTTTGCTCAATATTCCATTAAAGGCAAGATCACTGAACAAACACAAACCATAAGTGGTGCCAGGATGACGCTTTTTAACAGTGATACTACTTATTTTATGGAAAGACGCAGCGATAATATTGGCATGTTCTTTTTTTCAAATGTTCCTTCGGGAACTTATAAAATAGGTGTTGCCAAATCAGATTATAATTACAAAGAATCCAATATTATTATTAATGAAACCAATCAGGATATAAATTTTGAACTTGATCGCGAAACAGAAAAAGGAAAATGGGAAGTGATCATAAAATCGCCTGAACCACTGGGTGGAACGGACTTAGGAGTACTCATGCCTGATGGCAAAATATATTATTGCCATGACACCAAAGATCCATTTTATTTTGACCCCAAATCAAATGATACATTAAGTGTAATGGGTAGTGACAGTTTGCAAGGATGTGTGGGGCCCATACTTCTGGCAGACAGTACGGTTTGGTTTTTTGGTGGCACATTGAAAGAAATTTATGGTCCCGGAACAAAAAAAGTAAAAAGGTTTGATGTCCGGACGTCCAAATGGAAAACCCAGCAAAATATGCTTGATTTCAGATGGTATCCAAGTGTTTCACCGCTATCAAATGGTCGAGTCATAATCCTTGGCGGTGGCGGACTCAACAATCCAATAAGAGTAAAAACATCTGAAATCTATGACCCAAAAAGTGGCATTTCAAAACCAACAGGTCAAATTGCCATTGGTAATGAAGTTTCTCCTATTGTACCGTTACTGAATGGTAAAACATTGATGACGCACCGTCCGCCACAATTGTTTGATCCAACTACAAATCAATGGGAATTGGCGGCTGATTTTGCCCAAAGCAATCGTATGAGCAATGGAGATCATAGTGATCATGAATTGGTATTGATGCCGGACGGGGATGTATTTGCTTTTGGATATAAACCGTTTAACAACACTCCGGGTACATTTGTGGAAAAATATGACGTCGCGGCTAATAAATGGGAACTAAAAAGTAGTATTAATCCTATCAGATCAAGGGCAAAGGCAATAATACTGCCGGATAAAAAAATATTGATAGCAGGAGGTCAGAAAGAAGATCAAAATGACATAAGCCCGGTAAACCAATGGGGATACATGAAACGATCCGATCTGTATCATCCAGAAACCGATACCTGGAGAAATCTTGCAGATTTGAATTATTTTAGGGAGTATCATTCCATAATGACTTTAGTCCCGGATGGAAGGGTTATAGCAGTGGGAGGCGAGGGTCAACCCGGTAATGAACCCACCCAAAGTATCATTGAAGCTTTTAAACCGCCTTATCTTTTCAGAGGAGTAAGACCTGAAATAATGAATCTAAATGCCAAAAGATTTTCAAAAGGTGATGAGTTAACATTTGAAATAACAAGGTCAGATTCCATAACCGGAGTACTGCTTATGGCTAATGCAGTAAACACTCATTTTATGAATAGCAGCAGTAATCGGTTTATCGAACTAGAATATGAACAAAATAATGGAAAGGTCACTGCTTTATTACCTTCGGATTCTCTTATATTATTTGATGGCTTTTATATGTTGTTTGCCATGGTTGATGATATACCATCAAAAGCTGAAATAATTGTAGTCAACAACCGGGCAGGGATCACATCAAATATTCAGGAATATGGAAAAGAAAATGCGGTGATATATCCTAATCCGTGTAAAGACATTGTCCACTTCAAATCAGAAAACCCCATCATAGGAATCACGATCAGGGACATAAATGGGCATATAGTATTGACAAAACGAGATAAAAACATTGAATCAGTAAATCTTGAGGGGTATTCATCCGGTATGTATTATGTTGAAATTATGAATGGTAACAGTGAAGTCACTGTTCAACAAATAAGTAAAATTAAATAGTCAATTATAAGTATCTGTACTAAAGCAGCTGGCACCTTTTCATATTTAAAAGCATGAAACTTATAGGATAAAAGAATTATAAATTAAAATGTGAATTCATAAACTTAAATATTTTTAACTAATTAATCATCTAAAAAAATGTATCATGAAAAATCAAATTATTGCTCTCAGCGTAATTCTGGCCATCACTTTTGTTATGACATCGTGCGGAAGTAAAACCAGTACTCAGCAAACAGAACCATCCTCAAGTGAACAAATGGCTGTGGATACGAGCGGTTCTTTAAAAACTGTAGCCGCTCTCTATCAATGTCCTATGAAGTGTGAAGGAGAGAAGACCTATGACAAACCTGGAACTTGCCCTGTGTGCAAAATGGATCTTAAAGAAAAAGATAAGCATAAAGACCATAAGCACTAAACTTATTATGATAAGAATGAAATAAACCGTATAAATTGAGATAGGAAGTTTTAGTAAAAGAAAATTTAATTCAATTAGAAAATTTAAAAGTGTCTGCAATAAGTATTTTTCAAAATGTGTTACATTATTTTTTACATTTCGGTGTTCCGTTTGTAATTGCCTACTTATTCTGGAGAGAAAAATGGTTAAGAGTTGGGACAATCATGTTCTCTACAATAATAATAGATATTGATCATTTTTGGGCAAATCCCATTTTTGATGCATGCAGATGCAGCATTGGCTATCATCCTTTTCATAGTATGCCGATAATAATATTGTATCCGGTTCTCCTATTTTTTCCTAAAACCAGGCTTCTGGGAATAGGATTGACTATCCATATATTAACCGATTATATTGATTGCTTAATCATGAAGTTAAATTGTTAAAAGAAATGGCAAAAATCAGGATTGATTTTTGCAATCCCTAACTATTTAGGGAACGCCAAAATAAGATGCTTTCCCCTCTCGGGGTTTTATTACTAAATAATTGATTGTTCATTTTTTATAAGCATCATTCAATCCTATTCCGTTCATTATCATTGGTATAATTTTTTCAACTCTTTTGATTTTTGTGGCTTCCTGCTTTGCTTCACTGATAAAGATGTTGTATTCTTTTTGTTTTCCGGGAGTCAGATTTTCAAATGCCGCTTTCAATATTTTGTCCTTTTTGAATTCACTTTCGAGTAATTGAGGAACAGTTACCGGTGCAAATTTATCGGGTTTAATTTTTAATCCTTTTTTTTCAATTTCTATGGCTTCAAGGATATATTCCAATATTTTTTTTTCATCGATTTCGTCTATAGCATTAAATCGCCATTGACGCAAAGATTTAGTTTTGCCTTCCTGCGCGTTAACCAAAACCTGATACCTGTCTTCCAAAAACACACCATTAAAAAACCATACCGTAAAATAGTTTTTGAAACCCCCATAACTAACCACATTTTTTCCTTCAAAAGTAAATACTTCAGCTCCCCATTTTATGGATTTCTGTAGCGGAGCCTTTTGAATGATGGAGGCAAGTAAGTCAAGTTCTTCACTCCATTGGTCATTATTTTGCATTAGTGGTGTGGTTTTATTGTCACACAAATATACATCATTGTGGTCTGCTGGAAGTCACAAAAATAAATAAAAATCTAATGATAATAATTGATGATTTGTTGATTTGTTAGATTTGTTGGATTTGCTTAAAAGGTGGTAACAACTACTTATTAATATACTGATTGTAATCTATCTGAATAATCATTTATTCAAAAACCTTCCTGAAGTAGCCCTAAAACTTCATGATGTAAAATAGATGGTTTTAAACCTGGAACGTAGAGTTAAGCCCTTCTATTAGTTGTTTAGTAACCCACCAATCAGGGAACTAAATAAATACCTAATCCGTTATTCCTATTCAAATATAATATTATGGCAAGTATAATAGATGTAAAGACGTTGAGTAAGAGTGAGATAATCAATTTGGTCAAAGACTTATTGGAAAGTAAAATAATTACTCGCAATTTTTTGTCTGAATTAGCAGACATTAGCGATTCTGAGGTTGTTGACACTTCCAGTATGGAGTATATCGAATCACTGATTGACAAACATTTTGAAGAGTATGATGAAGTTTTTCGTAAGTTGGCATGATTAGATATTTGACCAAGGACGAATTGATTTTTGTCAATAAACATACTGTTTCTAAGCATGGTGGACAATATATTTTACCACATAACTTCCTGAATCAAGGGGCTTTAGACTATTTAATAGATATTATTTCTTCTGAAATGTTTGGTGAGCCGTTATATCCGGAATTTAGTGACAAAGCCGGTTTGTACATGTATAATATCATTGCGAATCATTTATTCAGTGATGGGAATAAACGTACTGGACTGGAGGCTGCTATACTATTTTTGGATCTTAATGGTTACAGATTAAATAAAGGAACTCCTAAACAAGATGTCTACGAATTCACCATTAAAGTTGCTTCAGGTGAATCTAGTCTTGAAGAGTGTCAGGAATGGTTTGATAAAAACATGGTAAAGAGTATATAGAGTCTGCTGAAGGTCACAAAAATAAATGAAAATCAAAGATATTTGTTGATTTGTTAAGTTGCTGATTGGCGGAATTTAGCATAAAATACAATGTACTACATCTTCACCACACTGAAGAACGAAAAAGCTCCACATTCCCGAAAGCATAAAATTCATCACAAAGTTCAATCTCAATATTAAGTCTTAAATGAACGTAATCGAAGTGCGTTAGCAATCACCGAAACAGAACTAAAACTCATGGCCAAAGCTGCGATCATTGGCGAAAGTAAGATGCCAAAAAAGGGAAATAAAACTCCCGCTGCCACCGGGATACCCAATACATTATAAAAGAAAGCAAAAAATAAATTTTGTTTGATATTCCGCATAACTGCATGGCTTAAATTTTTGGCCTTCACAATACCAAGTAAGTCTCCTTTTATCAAAGTGATTTTGGCACTTTCAATGGCTACATCAGTACCTGTGCCCATGGCTATACCAATATCTGCCTGTGCCAATGCCGGGGCATCATTTATACCGTCTCCCGCCATGGCTACCATTTTCCCTTCCGATTGCAAACGCTTGATTTCATTTAATTTGTCTTCGGGTAAACAGCCTGCTTTAAAGGAAGTTAAATTTAATTCATCTGCTACTGCTTTGGCCGTATTGATGTTGTCGCCTGTGAGCATGATGACTTCTACTCCTTGTCGGATCAATGCTGCAATAGCTTCTCTGCTTGATGGTTTGATCGCATCGGTAATGGCAACAAAACCAACAGCAAGGCCATCTACTGAAATATAGGAAACGGTCTTACCCAATTTTTGCTCAGCAATAATTTCGGACTCCAAATCAGCAGGAACAGTTGCGTTCGCTTGTTCCATCAGACTTTTATTACCTAAGGCAACTTTTTTATTACCGATAGATCCTGTTACTCCTTTTCCCGGGACGGATTCAAAATCTTCTACTTCTATTAATACAATAGATTTGGATTTTGCGAAATTTACGACTGCTTCAGCCAATGGATGCTCGCTGTATTGATTTAGCGAGGCCATCCATTGTAATAATTCATCCCCGTCATCATTCGAAGAAAATACTTTTTCTACCGATGGTTTTCCCTCTGTGATGGTTCCTGTTTTATCTGTTATTAACACATCCACCCTGTTCATATTTTCCAAAGCTTCGGCATTTTTAATCAAAATACCTGATTGAGCACCCTTACCCACACCCACCATGATTGACATTGGTGTAGCCAGGCCCAATGCGCAAGGGCAAGCAATGATTAATACGGCTACGGCATTTATAAACCCATAAACCAAAGCTGGTTCAGGGCCAAATTTTGCCCAGATTAAAAAAGTGATGACTGAAATAATAACCACCGCGGGTACAAAATATCCGGCAATACTATCAGCTAGTTTTTGAATGGGCGCTTTGGAACGACTGGCATCATTCACCATTTGTACAATTTGAGCAAGCAGGGTTTCAGAACCCACTTTTTCAGCTATCATCACAAATGATTTGTTGCCGTTGATGGTGCCTGCCATCACTTGATCGTCTTTCTTTTTATCAACAGGGATAGGCTCACCAGTTATCATGGCTTCGTCAATACTACTAAAGCCATCGGTTATCCTACCGTCTACCGGAATTTTATCCCCGGGTTTCACTCTGAGTAAATCACCTTTTTTGATATCGTGAATGGAGATTACCTTATCATGTCCATTTAAAATCAGCGTGGCTTCGGTAGGAGCAAGTTTTAATAAAGCTTTGATGGCTCCACTGGTTTGGCTGTGGGCTTTTGCTTCGAGTAATTGCCCCAACAAAACGAGTGTCAGAATAACAGTAGTTGCTTCAAAATACAGGTATACAGCACCTGAATCTGCTTTAAACTCATCGGGGAACATATCAGGATAAATAAGACCGGCCAAACTAAAAAGGAATGCTACACCGGTCCCTAAGCCTATAAGGGTGAACATATTAAGATTCCAGGTGATGACAGATTTCCAGGCTCTGACAAAAAACATCCAAGCGGCATAAAAAACAACCGGCAGTGAAAGCAATAATTGTACCCAGTTCCATTTTATAGGTTCCATTATTCGGAATAATGGATTATTGGGTATCATTTCTGACATCGCAATGGCAAAAACAGGCACGGTAAATACCAATGCCACTTTCATTTTCCGTAATAAATCCAGGTACGTCTTTTGTTCAGCGTTTTCATTAGCATCTAAGGGCACTAAATCCATTCCGCAAATAGGACAGGAGCCAAAAGTATCATTGATAATTTCCGGATGCATTGGGCAGGTATACTGTGGACCTGTGGATAATTGTGGCATTTGTACCAAATCCATTCCGCATACAGGACAATCACCGGCCTTGTCATAGGTCTTATCACCTTCACAATGCATCGGGCAATAAAAAACACCGTTGCCTTTTATTTCGGGTTTTTCTTTCAAATTTTCTGTTGGTTGAAGTTGACCATAATTGTAAATGCTATAACGGCCACCATCATTTTTTAAAGCTTGCTGAAATTTTTCCAATGGAATATGTGATTCCATTTCGATAGAGGCTTCTGCCTTTTCTAAATCAACATATGCCTTTGAAACCCCCTGAACTTTTGACAAGGTTTCTTCTACGTGACCGCGGCACCCATTGCAAGTCATTCCGTTTATATGATAAGTATGTTTCATTAATTTATGTTTCCAATTAGTATAGAGAAAATCCACGCTCGCAATTCCAGGACCTTAAGAAGGGTAATCCTAATTTAATCAACTACAATATCATACACTTTGTTGTTTTTTCAGACTGATGAAAATCGTTTTAATAGTAAATAATGCCAACGGGGATTTATTTGTCCAAATTGTTTAACACTCCTGGCCTTTAATTTAGGTTAATATTTGATTCGAATGACTAACTTTGCGCAAAATTGAACGAATGATTTCCGACATATTGATAACACTTACGCTTGTGTTGCTGAACGGTTTTTTTGTGGCAGCTGAATTTGCCATCGTAAAAGTCAGGGCTTCACAAATCAAGATAAAAGCAGATGAAGGTAACAGGGCAGCCATTTTATCTGCTCACATAGTCAGCCATCTTGACGGTTATCTTGCAGCAACACAATTGGGTATCACGCTTGCCAGTCTTGGGTTGGGGTGGGTAGGAGAGCCGGTCGTGTCCAAAATCATTATGGGCATATTTACATTTGCCGGTCTTGAAATGTCTCCTGAGCTTGCACATCAGATCGCTTTGCCTGTTGCTTTTGCCATAATAACCGTTCTGCATATTGTGTTCGGGGAGTTGGCACCCAAGTCTATGGCCATACAGAAACCTGAGGCCACTACACTTATTATTGCTTATCCGCTTAATCTTTTTTATTATATTTTCAGGCCATTTATCAGGGTATTGAATGGATTCGCCAATGTAATTCTTAGGGCATTTGGAATTCATCCGGTCCATGGGGCGGATATACATAGTTCAGATGAATTGAAATATCTCATACAGCAAAGTAATGAAAGTGGGACTATAGTCAATACAGATTATGAAATAATAAAAAATGCTTTTGACTTTGCAGATCGGACGGTAAAACAAATCATGGTGCCACGGAATCAGGTCGTTGCGTTGGATCTGGCTAATTTCAATGACAGCACGATTGACAAGATCCTGGAAGATGGATATTCCCGTATACCATGTTATGAAAAAAATATAGATAATATCATTGGATTGATCTATGTCAAGGATTTGTTGGCTATTTTAAGCAAAAAAAAGGAACTGAATATAAGAGAAGTAATCCGTCCGGTAGTAGTCACATCCGAAACAAGGAAAATAGGCAGTTTGCTTAAGGAATTTCAGCATAAACATATACAAATGGCTATCGTAGTAGATGAATTCGGAGGATTGGATGGCATTGCAACCATGGAAGATATTATTGAAGAACTGGTCGGAGAAATACAGGATGAATATGATAATGAAAAGCCGGTGGTCGAAAAAATTGATGATAAAACGTTTAATGTAATTGCTACCTCGTCCATCAATGATATCAATACTTTTCTTCCCTATGCCATAGAATCCAGTGGTGATGTGACCACACTTGCAGGCATTCTGATTCAAAAACTGGGCAGAATTCCGGCGATAAATGAAAAAATCCATATCGATGAATACGAGATTGTGATCGTTAAAAAAATAAGGAATACCATCAGCCTGGTTCAAATCAAGGATATTGCTTCCTGATTTCTTCTGTCAGCTAATCTGTTTATTAGATGCCACCAGAATATCATTTCCCTTACATCGTTGTTTAGTTCGATTTATCAAGCCAGAATCGGCTTGATTTCTCTGAAGTCGTTTGGACACTGATCTCAACGGCACCGAACTATAAAAATTTGGAAAGTTAATTTCACATTTACTCCAATGATTTGATCCCAGCGGGATCACACTATACTACATTGCAAATGATGATACACATGAATGCATCACTTTATAATAATACAGGCAGAAAACAATATGGCATTGAA
>JACMLK010000326.1 GCA_014379665.1 Saprospiraceae bacterium
TCTTCATTCTCACTATGGAGCACTTCATCTTTACTACCTTTCCAGGCCAATTTTCCTTTATCCAGAAGACAAATATTTTCACCGATTTCCATAACGGAATTCATGTCGTGGGTATTTATCACTGTGGTTATATTGTTATCTTTGGTAATGTCCAGTATGAGTTCATCTATGGTGATTGATGTTTGAGGATCTAACCCTGAATTTGGCTCATCACAAAATAAATATTTTGGGTTTAGCACTATAGCCCTTGCTATTCCTACCCTTTTTTGCATGCCGCCAGATATTTCTGATGGGAATTTATTATTAATTCCTGCCAGACTTACTCTTTCCAAACAATAATTAACCCTTTCTTTTTTTTGTTTTAAGGTGTCAGTGGTAAACATATCCAACGGGAAACGGATGTTTTCTTCAATAGTCATCGAATCGAACAGTGCATTACCCTGAAATAACATACCAACCTGCATCCGAAGTAAACGTAATTTATCCTTTTCAGCTGTCACGAGATTAACGTCATCATACCAGACATTGCCCGATGTAGGTGGAAACAAACCCACTAATATTTTTAAAAGCACTGTCTTACCCGATCCGCTTTTTCCAATCACCAGGTTTGTCTTCCCGGCTTCAAATGTAAAATCTATGCCATCAAGTACTATCTGATCACCGAATTGTTTGAATATTCTTTCTGCTCTTATCATTCTCTGGCTTATGCGGTTAAAACTAAAGCTATCATGTAATCTCCAAGTAATATTAATATATTGCTGTACACTACAGCTCGTGTACTTGCTTCACCCAACTCGATGCTTCCTCCTTTGACAAAATATCCCTGGTAACATGAAACACCGGTTAGAATATACGCAAACACAAAGGCTTTGACAAACATCATAAAGACATTATACGGAACAAAAAAAGAACGCACTCCTTTAATGAATTCAGCCGAAGTGAATAAGCCCACAGGAACACTTGCTAAATATGAGCCTAAAATGCCTATCAGGGCAGCAGCGCATACTAGTACTGGTATCATTAAT
The DNA here is from genome assembly GCA_014379665.1 of Saprospiraceae bacterium. GTDB lineage: Bacteria > Bacteroidota > Bacteroidia > Chitinophagales > Saprospiraceae > OLB9. Next base: position 1,026 of record JACMLK010000326.1, read on the forward strand.
AATGCGGCAATGATTTTTGGTAAGATCAGATAGGCTGAAGTATTGACTCCCATAATTTCCATAGCATCAATATGTTCTTTTTGTCTCATGCCACCTATTTCGGCGGCCATATTGCTCCCTACCTTACCCGCAAGAACGAGACATGTAATGGTTGGAGCCAGTTCGATGATGGTCATGTCCCTGACAATGTATCCGATATAATAGGCTGGTATTAAAGATCCGGCCATTTGATAATAAAACTGGACTGCGGTCACAGCGCCTATAAAAATAGAGATTAAAAATACAATTGGAAGAGAACCAATCCCAATATCGTACATTTGTCTGATGGTTTCTTTATAGTACATTGAAGCGTTTTCCGGTCGTCTGAATATCTGGCCCTGCCAAAGTATGAAATTGCCGAAATGATAAAAAAGATTTAAATTCATGAGCAGAAAGCACGTTTTTTAACCTGAAGTCATTTGTTCAGAGGCTCAAAAGTAGACTAAATAATTTAACTTTTATGACAACAAATGATAATTGCTAATGGTTTGGTTAAAGTTTAACAGAAATTAGTATGAA
>JACMLK010000040.1 GCA_014379665.1 Saprospiraceae bacterium
AAAGCAATTTTATTTAATACTCAAATACATGTGCATTAAAATTAAATTTATTTTTGTAAGTCGGCTGATCACGTGTGGATGACAAATTGCAATTCATTTTTTTAAAACTTTTTCTGAAACTGCTCAAATAAAAAAATCACATTTATTAGCACCAATTATATTCGCATCGAGCCGGCCCTTCCCATCCCTTTCGGGTGCCTTCACTTGATGCATTGTCATGCATCCCCCTACGGGATCGTTCAGTTATTCTTTTTTTCCCGCAAAAAAAGTAAACAAAAAAGCTCCCAATACAAAAAACTCACTTTAAATTTATCCCTCGTGTCTGACATTCTACAACTTACGTTCTTCGTATTTTCCCGATTTTATCCTCACCCGCGCCACCCATCCTTGTCAGGTTTCTTCACTTGAAGCACTGTCGTACTTCATCAGCTTTCAGCTGAATCGTTCAGTCCCACCGGTCTCCCGGCACATAAAATCAGGACATCCTACAAGTTCGGACAGTTTTGTATTGGTGTCACCACGGTTTCATGTAAGCCACGATTAAAAAATGTGGCTCCAATTAATTAAATAATAACTGTCACCCTCCAGACTTTAGACCCTATTTACCTCTGATGATGACGACAGGATCAACTTTACTGGCCTTGCGGGCAGGAAACCATCCTGCCAGATATGTTGTAACCAGAGAAAATGTGGTTGCTATGATGTAATACCTGGGATTGTAGTCAATGGGGAAGGTGGTTATCGCAGGAAGTGCAGCAGTGACAAACGGAACATTATCAATCACGTTTGACAATAAAAAACCAAATAAAAGCCCCGCTAATCCTCCAAAAAATCCTATGCTCAATGCTATAGTGATAAATATACGCTTGACATCACTTCCAGAAAACCCTGTAGCCTTCAGAATGGCTATAGTGTCCATTTTTTCATAAATCATCATATTGAGTATGTTATAAATTCCAAAACCTGAGACGATAAGTAATGTAATGCCAACAGCATATGAGATCATGGATCTGACAGAACTTCCGGTTTCAAACTGTGCATTGGCTGTCTGTATATCTTCGGCGTCACAGTTGAATAATTTGCGGTACTCGCTCCCTACAGCAGGAGCAAGTGTCATGTCGTGTAATTTTATCTGCAGATCAGTGATATAATTGGTGGGTTTACCAAGTATTTTTTGAGTGGTCTTTAGCGAAGCGTAACTTTGGACTTTGTCGATTTCTGCTATTCCGGATTGGAAAAATCCTACTACTTTCAGTGGAAACTGTTTGCCTGTATTGGATGTCACCTGAATGATATCACCTACCCTGGCCAGCATTTTTTCAGCTGCAGATTTGCCAAGGATGATGCTGTTGGGTATATTCTGAAGATCATGTGCACTGCCTTCCACCACATAGTCATCAAAAAAAAATAAGTTTTGTTCACTAACTACATCAACACCATTGATCACTCCGGTCATTTCAATAGGACCCACATTGTAAAATACCTGAGCAGCTATTTTTGGAGCTACGCCTTTTACCCTTTCATCTGTCCGAAGTCTTTGAATAATAGCACCCACATTATATATTTCCTTTCTACTGTTGCCGGGTTTCACTGAAGAAATAAAATGATGGGCACCGGCATATTTTTTTGAAAGATTTATAGGCTGATATTCGGAAGGTTTGATGTCATTGTATAATCTGATGTGGGGTGTCCGGTTGAGAATGAGGTTGTCCAGCATACCATTGAGACCATTCATAAAACTCAACAATGTTACAAACATGGTTATGCTGAAAGTCACTCCAATAGCTGCAACAAGCGTTTGCTTAAACCTTGCTTTAAGAAGTGCAAAAGCAATTTCAGGAATCAGTCCGGTATTCATTGTGGGCGTATTATTTCTGAATTTGCATCAAGCCCCTCAATAATCTCTGCCAGTTGGTAGTCTTTTAGTCCTATTTTTACTTCCTTTTTTGTTCCATCTTTCATGAATACAAATTTTCTGTCGATGAGATATTCCATCGGGATGGTAAGAATATTTGTTTTTTGTGATATAACAATATTCGCTTCCACGGATAAATTGGGGTACAGTACGTCAGGCTTTTTTACAAAAGAAGCTTCTACTGTAAATGTTCTTGTTTTATCATTCATAATAGGGTTGATCTTATCAATAACAGCTTCAAAAACATCATCACTATAGCTGTCTAATCTCACGATCACTTCCTGTCCTTTTTTTATTTTAATGATATCGTATTCATCAAGCTGCAGTTCAAGTTTAAATGTTTTATCATCACCTATCACGCCGAGTTGAGTTTGCGTATTAACCATTTCCCCTACTTCTTTTAAAAGGGAGTATACCCTTCCATCAATCTCGCTCTTAACCGTATAATCACTCAAAATAGCATTACTGATTTGTTGATTTATCTTAGATTGTTTATCGGAAAATTTTAATTGTTTTTGTGTTTCTGAAAGTTTGATGTAAAGATTTTCAAGTCCTGTCCTTGTATTTTGAAATGCCAGTTCTCTTTGTTCCTGTTCTGTTTTTGTACCTATTCCTTGTAACCAGAGCTGGTTTTGGCGTGCCATTCCCAGTGAATCAGATTTGAGTTTTCTTTTGGCAAATTCTATATCTTTTTTGATTTGATTCAGTTTATCTACATTTCGGGTATAATCAAAGTAAGAGGCATTCAATGTTGCATTTTCAGAATTCAGCGATGCCGTCTGATTTTGAATGGACATAATAGGAGCACCTTTCAGAAGTATGTCGCCTTCATTGACAAAAAACTCTTTGACTACGCCATTTGATTTCGGAAACACATTGTATTGCCGATCGCTTTTTATGATACCGGATGCATACACTGATTCTGTGATAGATTTTATTTCCGGTTTGATGGATGGGATTTCCTTTTTACAGGATAAGAGCAGACAGGTAAAAATTAAAAAACAAATTTTGTAAAAGGATATCATGGCGCTTAGGCTTTTCAGAGGTAAAGTTACAATATTCATGATGAAAAGTTGAAAGTGAAAAGGTCAAAGTTCGAAAGTTGAAAGTTGGGAGGTGGTAGTTCGTAGCTGGTAGTGGGAAGTGGGAAGTGGAAAGTGGAAAGTTCGAAAGGGGGAAGTGGAGAGTTGAAAGTTCGAAAGTTGAAAGTTCGAAAGTTCGAAAGGGGGAGCTGGTAGTTCGTAGTGGAAAGGGGAAAGGTACAAAGGTTCGCCAATAGCCACGAGGGTTTCACAGGGCACAATTTGGAAACTTGCGCCAGCATTGGAAAGTCAGGACGCTCAAGCCGCTGTGGGCTTGACAGGTTCGGTCCTGATGGTGGAAAAGTGAAGAAATATATTAAGCGTATAGCTGATCAATTTCACCGGCATATTTAGAAAGAATGACCCTTCTCTTGAGTTTCATGGTAGGTGTTAGTTCAGATTCGGTGCCATCATTCCTTACGGCTTCCCATGTATTTCCTATCAGTGCGAATTTTTTTATCTGATCGATATGGCTGAAATTTGTATTTATTTTATCCACACATTCCTGAATCCTGGCGATGACTTTATCATGATACATCATATCAGTGAATGATGTCCATGGGATATGGTGTTCTTCACACCATATTTTTAAGGCATCCTGGGCCGGAACAATAAGTGCTGAGACAAATTTCTTCTGGTCACCTACCACCATGGCCTGTTCGATCAGAAAATCTTCTTTCAGACTGCTTTCTATGGGTGCAGGAGCGACATATTTGCCGCCTGAGGTTTTCAGAAGTTCTTTTTTCCGGTCTGTAATTTTCAGATACTTATGACCATTAGGACCATCTACAAAAGTACCTATATCTCCCGTTTTGAAATATGTTTTGCCATTCAGTTGTTTGAATACAGCTGCGGTTTGTTCGGGTTGTTTGAAATATCCGGTCATGATATTTGGACCTGCGGCTATAATTTCACCTTCGCCATCATTATAATCACCTTCTGATCTGTCGATGATGATATCACACATATCTAATGGTACGCCTACTGTGCCTATCTTATTGCTACCTCCAAAAAAATGGTTAAGTGTCAGAACAGGGGATGTTTCTGTAAGTCCGTATCCTTCCGTGATAATGATTCCTGCTGCCGAAAATACCCTGGCTATTTTAGAAGGACAGGCTGCTGCACCGGTAGCTATTGCTTTCACATTGCCTCCAAGTGCTGCTCTCCATTTACTGAAAATAAGTTTGTCCGCAATTTTAAGTTTTATGGATTCCAACATTGAATATTTCTTGCCATGTTCGAAATCATCAGTGAGACTCAGTGCCCAGAAAAATAATTTTTTCTTTACTCCTGTCAAGGCAAGACCTTTATTGTAAATTTTCTCATAAACTTTCTCCAGTAATCTTGGGACAGTAGTAAAATAATTTGGTTTTACACCGGCGAGGTCACCGGATTCTCCACCAAGATTATCCGTACCGGTAAAAAATATTTCAGTTCCAATGGATGTATATACATACAATACTGCTCTTTCAAAAATATGACAAAGCGGTAGAAAACTGAGCACTTTATCACCTCTTTTTACAGGAAGAAGTTCGCAACAACTTTCGACAACACTTATTATATTCTGATGGGTGAGCATCACTCCTTTGGGATTACCTGTTGTTCCGGAGGTATAAATAATGGTCGCCAGGTCATGTGTTCCTATTTGCTGGCTTAAACTTTCCACCGCTACGAGATATTTATCACTCATATAATCCATCCAAAAAGGTCTGCCTCCCTGTTTGTCAAAGCATATGATCTTTTTGAGAGATTCTACTTTTGACTGGGCTGATGACACTTTATCATACAGATCACCCATGCCTACAAAACACACTTTTACTTCTGCCTCGTTCATGATATATTCGTATTCCCTTGAACTTATGGTAGGATACATCGGAACGCCTATGGCACCTATGTATTGGATAGCGAGATCAGTAATGAGCCATTCGGGTCTGTTTTTATAAATGACCAAACCCACTTTGTCCCCCGGCTTTATATTCATTTCCAACAGACCGGAAGCCAATTTTCTGGATAACTCAATGATGGTGGCAGTGCTGTAAAATTCCCAATTCCCATTTATATTTGAACCGGCAAATTTATCCAGTGGACCGTCATCAAATTGTTTATTGATATAATCAAATAATCTTGTGGCTTGCATGATTCTTTTTAATTGTTAATTGACAGACGATTCCTAAGAAATTATACCTTTTGATAAAGTGAACCCGAGGTTAAAGATAAGTTTTCCAATGTTTTGAGCAAAACTTTATTTATTATATTTTTGCAAATCTCTGTAGGTGGCTCTACTTATAAATATGTAAGTATCCTTACAACATGATAATTATAAAATTATCAAAACATAAACAGAGATATATAATAATCAACTTAATTCATATAATAAAAATATATAATCTGTATCTTTGATTCATGAAGCATAAAAAACCCTCTTTATCCGCTAAGCCGAAGGCAGAAATCATATCATTGGGTTTGTCAGAACATTTTAAGTGGCATGGCTGGATGGTTTTTATATTTGGTTGTGTGCTCTACCTCAATACGATCAGTCATCAGTTCACTCAGGATGATGCCATCGTCATTTATGACAACATGTACACAACCAAAGGGGTATCAGGACTAAAGGGATTGTTTTTGAAAGATACTTTTTTCGGATTTTTCAAAGAAGAAGGTAAAGCTAAGCTTGTATCGGGTGGAAGATACAGGCCATT
>JACMLK010000041.1 GCA_014379665.1 Saprospiraceae bacterium
AACATCTACAGGAGATGTGACACTTGACTCTACGGATGTAACAATTCTGGAAATGAGTGGTGACGACCCTAAACTTTCTGTTAGAAAAAGTTTGAATTTTGTCACTGAACAGGATAGAAAAGACAATATAAAAATTCTGTATGCAGGCATTACAGATCCATTGGACCCAACCAATATTATACTGCTGTTTACTGAGAATTTAGATAGCGCTGCTTATACTGCAGTATTTACCGAAGTAGGAATGGGGAAGGGTGATTATATCATTGATAACAGCAAAAACAAAAATGCAAGAGTATATCAATATGTTGGTAAAAATCAGGGTCTGTACTTACCGGTCATTCAACTGATACCACCTGAGCAGAAACAATTATTCACATTGAACGGATATTATAAATTAAGTCCGAACAGTGACATCTTTGCTGAATTAGGTCTGAGTAATCTTGATAAAAACCGAAGATCTGACTTAAATAATGATGATAATGTGGGGTGGTCTTCTCATGTGTCTCTTAATCACACCATAAAACTGGATTCTGCTGCCAACTGGAAGTTAAGAGGGAATCTGAAACATGAATTTGTTCAACAAAATTTTAATGCGCTTAATCCATTCCGGGTGCCTGAGTTTACCCGTGACTGGAATATCAGTCAACTGACATCTAAGGGTGATGAAAATCTTTTTTACAGCACCATTAGCCTGGCCAACAGATCAGGATTTAATGTGGATTACGGACTCAATCATTTCGCAAAAACCAAAGTATATACAGGCACAAGACATGAAGGTATGTTGAAATACGATCATAAATGGTATAATTTTAAAGCATTAACCAATTATCTGAATTCTGAATCAGAAGCTTTGAATCAAAATACAAAATTTATAAGGCCTAATATTACTGTGCTATTCAAACTGGATAAAAACAATAACTGGGCTGTCGGAGGAGAACTTGATGCTGAATCAAATAAAATTACAGGACATAACGTGGATACTTTGATGGCTGCAAGCTATTCCTTTCGAAATATCAAGGCATTTCTTACTAATGATTTTACCAAAGACTTCGCACTCAAGTTTTCATATTCCGAACGTAATGACTATTTTGCAAAAGAGCTCGAGTTGAAACAAGCTGCCAATGCCAAAGAAATAGAAGTGGCCGGGAAATGGGTTGCTTCAGGAAATTCTGATTTGCAATGGAGTTTGATAGGTCGTGATCTTACCATCATTGAGCCCTCATTATTACCGAATGATAAAAGTAAAAAAACAATCCTTGGAAGAATGGATTATACCTTTTCAGCCATCAATCAAGGTATCAGATCGGTAACCAGTTATAACACCAATTCAGGACAGGAACCAAAAACAGAATATATATTTCAGAAAGTAGAGACAGGTCAGGGAGATTATTTTCTGATCATGGAATCTGAGAATCCAAACTTAAGCAACATTCAGGATTTCAGGTTTGACCCAACCAATCCACTTGCAAATTATATTCGACTTACATTAACCAATAATGAATTTATCAGGACCAACAATATCGAAATGAATCAAAATCTGACTATTGATCCATCAAAATTTAAAGTTCGCAAGGAAGGTGTTAATCCCGGCAAAATAAATAAATTTATCAGCAGGTTTTCAACTTTATCCAACTTTAGAATAAGTAAAAAGAAATTGGATGGGACAGATAATGCTTTGAGTTCCTATCTGGATTTCAGCTTATCTGATACATCATTGGTAGCATATAGTGCACTAAATGCCAATACCATTTTTTTTAATAGGGGAAATGTCGCTTACGATATACAATTGGGTCAAAGGAATAATCAAAATAGAATTGTTCAGGTAAGTGGCCGTGAAGATCGTGGACTGGATGATTATTTTTTCAGATCGAGATGGAATATCAGAAACATGGCCGATTTGTTTTTTATCCTGGAAAGATCAAAAAAAACATATCAATCTGAAGCGTTTGGAGACAGAAATCTGGACATAGAAATATTCAGAATAAAGCCTGAGATCAGTATAAGGCCGACAAGTAATACCAGGATAAACATAAAATATAACTATCAGGATAAAAAGCAATTGATTTTGAGTAAAGACAATGCATTTTTTAATGAACTAACTTCAGAATTTTCCTTTCGTAAGGCCAGCAAATACAGTCTGGATTGTTCTGTTAGTTTTGTGAGTATCAAGTATTCAGGGAAAGCAAATTCTCCCATAGAATATGACTTACTCGAAGGCCTTAAAAACGGGAAGAACTATCTCTGGAACGTGATTTATACGAAGAGGTTAGGTAAAAACATAGACCTGACCATCAATTATGAAGGCAGAAAAACCGGTATTTCACCTCTTGTAAATGTTGGAAGAGCTCAGGTGAAGGCTACTTTTTAAATGACTTGTTTTGTAAGTTGGGATTTTAAAAGCGTTTTATTCTATTAACAATAAAATTTTCAAAAATTAATGAAGTGCATTCTGTTATTTGGATATATAATTAAGTGTGATCCCGCTGGGATCATAAGATTGGGGGGTGCATATATTTCTAATCCCGCTGGGATCAATTCTAAAACGACTTCAGAGAAGTCACATTTTTAGTGAAGCAAATGTGTCATCAACTTTTCAACACTTCATAGATCTCTGCTCAAACGACTTCAGAGAATTCAAGCCGATTCTGGCTTGATAAATCAGGCCGATGCTTGCCTGATAAATCGCACTATGTTAGAAAGAAATGTAGGATGAAGTTTCCGACTCCAGCGGAGTCGCACTATAGGGTACAGCTTTAAATTGATAGAAAAACGAACAGTGACATTTTCTGTCCATGACAATACAGGCCGATACTGGCCTGCTAAATCTTACCCTATATCAGTCAGAAACCGTGTCGATCGAGATCTTTGTTGATGTTTCCCGAAATATTACATTAACAAAATTAACACGCTTCATAATTGGGACACCCACATTTAGTCAATAATCTTTACAAATTTAAAATGTGTGGAACTCAGGATATCCAAAAAAGTTTTATTCTCTCACTGTTCCATCACATTCACCAAAGCCTATTCTGCATCCGTCTTTTTCACCCCATCCGCGAAGAGCGACAGTATCACCATCCAAAATAAACCTGCGCTCTGTGCCATCACCCATAGGTAAGGGTTTAGTGCCCTTCCATGCTAACTCCAGCATAGAACCGTAAGAGTCCGCTGACTTCCCGCTAATGGTGCCTGATGCCATTAAATCCCCAACCCTGACATTACAGCCATTGACCGTATGGTGTGCAAGTTGTTGGCACATATTCCAGTACATAAACTTAAAATTGGAATGGGACACCTTCTGAGAAACTCCTTCTTTTGTCGTGATTGTAACTGTTAAATGAATGTCGTAATTTTTTACTCCATTATAATTCAGGTATGGCAATACTTCCGGATCTTGCTGTGGTC
>JACMLK010000327.1 GCA_014379665.1 Saprospiraceae bacterium
GCTGCGGCTATTGCTTTCGAGCGTCCAACCGTTCGCGAGATTGCCGCTCGACCGTAAGGTATCGCCCGCCGATACGCCATAAATGCGCGTGCTGCTGTTGGGATCATCCAGCGTAAAGTTGCCGAATTGATCGCCCGAACGATCACGCAACCCCAAGATCAGATTGCCGCGATCAAACGCGATGTCGGTTAACCAAGGTTGCGGGAAAATCCCGCGCTGATCGGTGCCAATGGTGCGAAAGACCTTTGACCAGGGACGCCAGGCTGCCGAAAAGCAATTCCCTATTCCCAATTGCGCACTGTCGGCGCAACCGCGTGGATAATTCAAAGCTGTCTGGAAAAAATATAAGAGGGTATCATTGTAAAATGTATCGAAGTCAAACGGATACGATGGTTAGATTACATTTTAACTTCTATTTATTTGTACGATTTCAATCTTCCAATATCTCTGGAGCCATGCCCATACTACTGAAACCACCATCATGGAACAGGTTCTGCATGGTAACATATCTGGTCAGATCAGAAAATAAAGTTACACAATAATCAGCACAGGCATCGGCACTGGCATTACCTAAAGGTGACATTTTATTAGCGTATCCAAAGAAATCCCCAAATCCTTTTACGCCGGAACCGGCAGTAGTCACGGTAGGTGATTGGGACACAGTATTGACCCTGACATGAGCTTTTTTGGCGTAATGATAGCCAAAACTACGGGCAAAACTCTCGAGTAAAGCCTTTGACTCAGCCATTTCACTATAATCGGGAAAAGTTCTTTGAGCTGCTATATAAGTTAGCGCCACTACCGAACCCCAGTCATTGAGTGCATCTTGTTTAAAGGCTGTTTGCATGACCTTATGAAATGAAATAGAAGACACGTCAAAGGTAGTTTTCATCCATTCATAATTCAGATCAGTATAGTCTTTTTTCTTCCTTACATTAATGGACATTCCTATCGAATGAAGGATAAAATCCAGTTTTCCACCTAATATTTCCTGAGATTTTGATATCAGAAGTTCAAGATCTTCTATGCTGGTGGCATCAGCAGGTATAATTTCACATTTGAGTTTTTCAGCCAATTCATTGATTTCACCTAAACGCATGGCTACCGGAGCATTTGTGAGTACAATCTGCGCTCCTTCTTCAACACATCTCTCAGCCACTTTCCAGGCAATGGATTTATGATCCAAAGCGCCGAAAATAATTCCCTTTTTACCCTTTAATAATCCGTATCCCATTTTTATTTGCTTTACTGTGGCACAAATATAAAAAATAAATCAATGATGCAGATGTTAAATAATCGACCCGGCTAATTTATTTTAACCGATTTAAATTATCTCATTTATCCTGATTTCAATTATTATGTGCTCTTTGGTTTTACTCCAATATCTGTTACCAACAACTTTTTTTCATATTCGAATTTCAATTTATATTACCTGTTTAATGGAATTGAATTCATTGAAATATTGAAGTTTAATCTTTATTTTCATCTTTTTTATAACAACATGTTAACACAACATATTATAATAAAATTATATCTTTGCACCTCTTTTGTCAGATACAAAGTAATAAAAACCACAGAAGGAGCATTAAATGGTCAGAAATTTAGTGATTTATAATAGTCTAAGCAGACAAAAAGAAGTCTTCGTGCCAATCCATGATGGCCATGTGGGCATGTATGTCTGTGGTCCAACGGTATATAGTGATGTACATCTAGGCAATTGCAGAACGTTTATAAGTTTCGATATTATCTACCGATACCTGCTTTATCTTGGATACAAGGTACGTTATGTGCGCAATATCACCGATGTGGGTCATTTGCTTGATGGTGGTGAAGACAGAATGTCCAAAGGTGCCCGACTAGATAATCTGGAACCTATGGAAGTAGCACAAAAATATACCAATGGATTCCATTCTATCATGAATACCTTTAACACCTTACCTCCAAGCATAGAACCGCGTGCCACAGGTCACATTCTTGAACAGATAGAAATGATTCATGATATATTCAAACAAGGATATGCCTATGAAAAGAATGGTTCGGTCTACTTTGACACTCAAAAATATGCTGAAAAAACCGGAGAATATGGTAAATTATCTGGAAGAGTAATAGATGATCTCCTGGTTGAGTCCAGAGATAATTTAAAAAATCAGGATGAAAAAAACCATCCATCCGACTTTGCTATATGGATGAAAGCTACGGATGAACATATCATGAAATGGAATTCACCATGGTCAGTTGGTTTTCCAGGGTGGCATTTGGAGTGTAGTGCTATGAGTACCAAGTATCTTGGCAAACAGTTTGATATTCATGGCGGAGGTAATGACCTTAAATTTCCACATCATGAAAACGAAATTGCTCAAAATGCAGGAGCGTGTGGTTGTCAGCCGGCAAAATATTGGATGCACACAAATATGCTGCTCATGAATGGCAAAAAAATGTCCAAAAGTGATGGTAATACTATTTCCCCTTTGGAGTTGTTCAACGGTGACAGCGTACATGTCACAAAAGGATATAGTCCGATGGTCGTAAAATATTTCATGTTGCAGTCCCATTACAGATCACCAAATGACCTGACTGATGAAGCATTACAAGCAGCCGAAAATAATTATAATAAAATCAGTTCGGCCACGAGATTTATACTGAAACTAAACGATAAAGAGATTGGTAAAGCAAGTGGTGATGGTATTGCTATAAATGCTGAATTGGAAAAATTGATGGAAAATGTTTTCCGTCACATGGACGATGATTTTAACACGCCTAATGTATTGACTGAGTTGTATGAAATAATAAAATTGATAAATAAAGGTACATTACCATTGCTGACCGATGAAAATTTTGTGAAATTAAAATCATTATTTAAAGCAATAATTGTTGATATTTTCGGGTTAATAGATGAGTCAGAAAATAAGACCGGCCCACTTAACGGGTTGATGAACCTCATCATTGATTTAAGGCAACAGGCAAGAATCGCCAAAGACTGGACCACTTCAGACAAAATCAGAGATACATTAAATGAAATTGAAATTCAGATAAATGACGGAAAAGAAGGCACCAGCTGGAATTTCAAATAATTTAAAATTCATAATGAAATTGAATAAGATATTTTTTTTACTGATTCTGATATTCGTTTTTTCATGCAGGACAGATAATAAAAAAACAAAAGATA
>JACMLK010000042.1 GCA_014379665.1 Saprospiraceae bacterium
CATAACATTGCTGAACCCAAGACTCATATTCTTTGTGCCCGGAAAAAATCTGAGCCCTTGCATGATGAGGCACACATAAATCCTGCATCAAATGCGCTGTAGCACCAAGTAAAAAAACGGCTTGGCGATAGTTTCTGCGGTATATATTATGTATTCCTTGTTGGTAAAAACTATGAAATGTTTCGATAGCTGTAGCAAACTGCCATAATCCTTTGCCGCTTGCAGGTTCGAAATAGTGACTGACATTTCGCCACCCTTTATCAGCCCAATATACCCCAGCATTGAGCTCTGCCTTATAGGTAGTAAGAAATTGTGCATAAATCTCAAAACCATCATTGCGCAAAATAGTGATGGCTTGATGATTGCAAAATTCATGAGTGATTCCTGGAGGATCAAATAATTTCTGAAAGGGACTAATTGCTGTCAGCACTAGTTTGGCCCCGCCAACCGCTAAATAATTGCCTAAGGTTGGTAAAGACATGCTAGCACCTCCTTTCTATTATGTACCGAGAAAAATAGTATAGTGCTCTTCTTTAGGAGGACTTTTTTATGGACTGGACTCCAGCTAACTGGTCAAAGATAATATCGGCAATGCGCATAGAACCATTTGTAATGATTTCTTCATGAGTATACAATTTATCGTCATCATGTACTTGCATCGCTATTTCATTAATTATTTTGCACGCTGCTTTGGGAACAGGGCAGTAATACCCCAATCTTCTTTTAATAGTGTAGTCAATGTTGCCAGTTTCCTGTATGCCGACTGCTTCGGTAATGATGAGTGGCCGTTTTGTAGTAATGCCTTCCATAATTGTACCTGGCCCAGCTTTTGAAATGATAACATCGCTTGCAGACATCATTGTCTCCATATTGTTAACAAAACCATACACATGTAGGCGATCAGAAACATTGGGACTGTTCATTAATTCATTGTATAATTGTTTATTGTTGCCTGTGATGACCAGTATTTGCTTATCACTACATTCCTGCTCTAAAGTACTTACCCATTCCCTCATATTTCCAGAACCAACCCCACCCCCTGTCATCAAAATCGTGAATCGATCCAATTCGATGTTCAATTCGGTGCGAGCTTGACTCTGCACTACTTGGTTACTCGTGAATTTTGGGTGTATTGGAAAGCCTGTATGGATAATACGACTGCCAGGAATTCCATATTTCACTAAGGAGTGAAAGGCTTCTTGTGTGGGGACCAAATATAAGTCTGCACCGGGGGTTGCCCAGGAAGCGTGAAGTGTAACCAGGTCGGTTACCACTGTTATGATTGGCCAGGTAGCATTGGAATTTTGCCTTAACATGCGTAATAAACCAATGACGAGTGGATGAACTGCGACGACCATGTCTGGCTCTATATTATCTAATTCCTGTTCAAGCTGCTGGCGACATTGGAAGTATATCATTCGTGTTAATGCATTTATTCGTTTGATGCTATTTGTTTTTCGAAAAAATAGGTTATTTAACCAAAGGTGATTTATTGAACAATAATCATAGATTTCTGGTGCTTGTTTTAAACCGGGAAATCCTGTTGCCCGCAAGAAATCAACAATGGTGCACTGTACACTATATTTTGGCTCAAGTGCGGCAATAATTGCTGCTGCGGCACTGCGATGTCCGCCGCCTGTATCAGATATTGCAAACATAATTTTTTTTGGGATAGTTATCATACTTACACCCCTCTATCACGTTTGTTTGAATCCAGGATACGTCTTCAATTCCTAGATGTACTTGATTCTATTGTATAGGAATGAAAAATTTGTAGGTTATGGATATGTTAAATAATTGTAAATGTGATATTATTTTCATTTCGAAAGTTAATAGTATTCATGCCAAATGTTGTTCATTCAAAGAATAGGGTATATCTCCGTACCAAGAGAGTTTGGGTTGGTGGTACGTTCTAACTACTCAATAAACATACTGGGCATATAAATAAGAAATAAGCACCCAGTGGGTGCTTATGCTTTGCATCTATGGCAATCATTATCAATGATATTTCCAGACATTGTATCTAAATAATCCATTAGATCATCTTTTTCCCACTCGCGTTCAAGAACTTTGTCAATAATTCTATTAGCTACAATAGGATTTATGGTAATATCGATAAGATATCTACCATCAAAGTTAGTAAAAAGGAGCCGATTATCAGCTACATTTGCGTGATTTAGAAGTAACTTCCAAAGATAACCTTTCTTCATTAAAAACACCTCCTCCAAAACTAAGGGAAAGATACCTAGTAATTATTATACAATTAAAATCCATTTTATACCGAATTATATAATAA
>JACMLK010000043.1 GCA_014379665.1 Saprospiraceae bacterium
CTACGGCCTTTATAAAAAATTTTCCGGCATAAAGCCAGAAGACAAAATGGACGCCAACTTTCTTTCTGAAGGTAAAAAAATGGGCATTAAAGATAAAATAGCTGTTTGGATCAGAGGAAATTTTTTTATTCCCGATGCACGTAGTCTATGGATAAACCCTTCGGCTAAATATTTACTTAAATATCTCAATCTTAACCCTGTGGACGCCCTCATTAGTTCAGGACCACCACATTCCTGTCATTTGATTGCAGAACAAATAAAAAAAAGCACGGGTACTCCATGGATCGTTGATTACAGAGACCCCTGGACCCAAATTGATTATTTTGATGATCTGAGATTGACCGGGTTTGCGAAGCGAAAGCATTTATCTCTTGAAAAGCGAATTCTTAATGCCTGCGATCTGATCATTACCGTAGGTAAAACCATGGCAAAGGACCTGGCTAAATTTACGAAGCAAAGGACTGAAGTCATCACTAATGGATTTGATGAAGCCGACAGATTAACAGATACTATTCAACTGGACACCGCATTTACAATTACTTATATTGGCATCATGAACGATTCCAGAAATCCTGAAGTGCTGTGGGAAGCCATGAACAGGCTTAAAATGGAAGATCATCCTCTTATTAACGACATCAGGATCAATCTGGTAGGTAAACCCGAGTCAGTCATTGCGGAAAGTGTCAGGAAGTATAAACTGGATGAATTGGTTCACTTTATAGGATATGTCCCTCATGCTGAGGCGATAAAATATCAGAACACCGCCCAGATTTTGCTTCTGATGATCAACAAAACTACCAATAATAAATCCATTCTTACAGGTAAAATCTTTGAATACCTTGCTTCAGGAAGACCTGTATTGTGTATTGGGCCGAAAGACGGTGATGCTTCAGACATTATAATGAAAGCAAATGCCGGTATAGTGTTGGACTATGACGATGTGGAGGGATTGGTTGATTATCTCAAAGATTGTTATAAAAAGTATCTGTCAGGAAATCTTCATGCCAACACTTCCGGTATAAAAATATTCTCCAGATACGAATTGACTGGAAAATTGGCAAAGTTATTGAACGAAATTACCCAAAAAAAAGAAATAATAAAATGAAAATTGTTACCGTAGTAGGTGCAAGGCCACAATTCATCAAAGCATCAGCTCTGAGTAGGGAATTACTGAAAAGTCCTGATATGGAAGAAGTTATTATTCATACAGGACAACATTTTGATTCCAATATGAGTGATGTTTTTTTTGAAGAAATGGAGATTCCGGCACCAAAATATCAATTGGATATTCATTCTCTCAGCCATGGGGCCATGACAGGACGTATGATGGAAGAAATCGAGAAAGTACTTTTATATGAAAGACCCGATGTAGTATTGGTGTATGGGGATACCAATTCGACTCTGGCAGGAGCGTTGGCTGCCTGTAAACTGAACTTAAAAGTAGCCCACGTTGAAGCAGGGCTTAGATCATTTAACTTGAAAATGCCTGAGGAAATTAATAGAATACTTACTGACCGTATTTCAGACCTATTGTTTTGTCCTACTGAAGAAGCCGTCAGTAATCTCAATGCAGAGGGGTTCGGTCAATTCCAATCCAAAGTTGTACTTTCAGGTGATATCATGCTGGATGCAGCCTTGTATTATCGAAATAAGGCGGACACCGAAAGCAGAATTTTAGAAAAGCATGATCTGAAAAAAAATCATTATGTCCTGGCAACTATACACAGACAGGAGAATACAGATGATCATGCCAGGTTACAATCCATCATTGATGCATTGAATGAATTGAATCAGAAGACAAGGGTAGTAGTCCCATTACATCCCAGAACTAGAAATATAATTCATGATAGTCAGATACTCACAGATTTTACGATTATTGAACCCGTAGGTTATTTCGATATGATCAGCTTGATTTCCAATGCTACTTTAATCATGACCGACAGCGGAGGTCTGCAGAAGGAGGCTTATTTTTTTGGTAAATATTGCATTACGTTAAGAGATCAGACTGAATGGGTAGAATTGGTAAAAGGTGGCTATAATACACTGACCGGTTCAGATAAAATAAAAATTCTTAAGGCCTTCGATGAATATTCAGTTAAGAAATTATCTTTTGACAAGCCTTTGTATGGGGATGGACACGCTGCAAAAATAATTTTGGTATCATTACAGGAAATCATGTAGCTTTTATGAACACATAGATCAGAGAACTTGATTTGTTGACATTAAGCATTCCTTTGATGAAGGAAATAAAACCAATGACCATTCCTCTTAGAAATCCAAGACTACTGCCTTTGTACTTTTCACTGAGGATTGCATTATAAAAAGGATCAAATGGCATGCTTTTTTTCTTAAGTAACTTGAAATGATTATTCAGTGCTAATTTTTCGAGTGTTTCCGGTGTAAAGTGCCATAAATGTCTTGGAACATCATACGCTGCCCAATAGGTTCCATAATATGTTGCATCAAAAGATGATTTATTTGGTACGGCTATCACCAGATACCCGTCATCACTAAGTATGGAATGGAATATGTGGAAATAATCATTCGGCTCGTATAAATGTTCAAGTACATGCCATAACGTGATATATCCAAATTTTTGAGACATATCTACTTCTTTCAGATAGTCCGGGCTATGCACATCCACTCCAAAATGTTCCTTGCTGAATGAACGCGCTTTGTCGTCTACTTCTATCCCTTCAACTCTGTATCCTCTTGAATTCATATAGTCAAGGAAATATCCTGTGCCCGAACCAACATCCAGTAAACGCTTAGGGGCATTCAAATCATGAATAAGCTGATATTTTTTTGCCAGCATGATATTTCTGACCAGATGGTAAAGTTTGAAAATTACTCCCTTGGCTGTGTTGGAATGAGAAATGTAGTCTTCACTCTGATAATATCTGCCGCAGGTTAATTCGTCCGGAGCTCCCTGGGTAAAAACAAAACCACAGGTCTGACAAGTATTGAGATGGAAATATTCACCGGAAATGGAATGATCCTTTATTTCTTCCATTTCTGTTAGCTTTTCTGAATGACAAACGATACATTTATTCTGGAATACCATGGATTCTATAAGTGATGTTTAAATTTTGCGTAAAGATAAAATAATTAATCACTTGAGTCTTTTTGAACAACAGCCAAGCCTGACCACTAAGTAGCAGGTGTGCAGGTCTAAGAACCCCAACTAATCACTTTGGGCAGGTCCAAATCATTATTTAAAAAAGTTATCCCAATATGTAA
>JACMLK010000328.1 GCA_014379665.1 Saprospiraceae bacterium
AAATCAGTGATGGCATATCCATGATATGAATATCGGGGCATGTTGTTTTCAAGTATTGGATTTGGCCATATGGCTGTAATGCCCAGGTCGGATATGTAATCCAGGTGTTGTCTGATTCCTTCCAGATCGCCACCGTGTCTTCCGTTTTTATCGGACCTGTTTGATTTTTCAAGCATGCCCGGTGCGTCATTATTAGTAGAATCACCATCTGCAAAGCGGTCAGGAGTAATAAGATAAATGACGTCGCTGGTATTTAATCCTTCTCTCTGAGCCGAACCTGCTTCTCTTTGCAAAAGCGGGAAATCAATTTTCATAACCTGCCGATTGTCTTCAAAAAAAAGTATGGGTATGACACCTGCTTTTGCGCTCTTGCTTATGATCAGATCTATGAAGAGATAATCTTTGTTTTCCGGACATGTTGTCCTGATGAGTTTAACTCCTTTGTATTTGAACTTTGCTTTTAAGTTTCCTATGTTTTTGCCATACACCAATATCTGAAGTGTGGGGTCTTTCATGCCAACCCACCAATTAGATGGTTCAACTCTTTCTGGAGTTTGTCCATGTAATAATTGACAAATGAAAAAGAGCACAAGGGAATAAAATAATTTCGTTTTCATCTTTCGATTTTTACCTGATGGTAATGCTAATCATGACTCTGATTTAAGTCACTACGATCTTTTATTTTAGCAAACAGTATTTGTATTGTGTTCTATTTCTCTTTGGTCCCGCTATTGAGTGTCACGCGGATGATCGTGCTGTCAGCTGCAATGTAGAGATGAGTAAATGTGTCATCAAAAGCACAATTTGCAGTTGCCTGTGGAATATGGATTCGTGCTATAGCCTCATCTTCTGGTGAAAATATCCAAAGCCCTCCCGGGCCGGTTGCAAATACATTTCCTGATGGATGGACTTTAAGCCCGTCTGGCAATCCATTTACTTTACTAACGTGGCTTGTAGCATCGTAAAGCACTTTACCGCCTATAGCATTCCCGGTAGATCCAATGGTATACTTCATCCATATTGCACGCTGCGGATCCGAATTGGCTATATACATGAATTCATTGTTGGGAGAGAATCCGATTCCATTCGGCCTTAAGAGGGAATCGATCACCATGATGATCACACCGGTGTGTCCTACCCTATAGACGCCAGAGAAATTCAATTCCTTTTCCGGGTCCTTGTCCTGGTCGGGCAATCCATAGGGTGGGTCTGTGAAATAAAGGCTGCCATTTCGGTAAGCTGCATCATTCGGACTGTTAAGTTTTTTGTTTCTCCAATGATCAACAACGGATATGAATTTCGGTATGGGATCAGACAGGGGCGCATCCATTATGGCTATGCGCCGATCACCATGTTGACAGATCACCAATTGATTTTTACTATTGAGTAATAAACCGTTTGAGCCTTCTCGTTTTTTTTCTTTGTTGCCTGTGTAGCCTGAGGGTTCAAGCCAGGTGCTTAATCCCTCATCCTCGGACCATTTGTAGATTTTATTTTCAGGAACATCTGAAAATAGAAGGACCTGCTGTTCTTTAATCCATAATGTTCCCTCTGCCCAATTAAAGCCTCTGGCAATGGTAACTATTGGGGACTTTTCTGAAATGAAGCTCTTTGCTTTTGGATCCATGATCTCAACCCACATGTCCTCTGGCTTTTCTTTACTTTTTTCCTCTGTTAATTTCGGCTGATTGATTTGCCTGCACGCCATGAATAG
>JACMLK010000329.1 GCA_014379665.1 Saprospiraceae bacterium
CCCAATTTCAGGTCAATCACTATGGCATCAGCTCCGCATGCCAGTTTTTTACTCATGACACTGGAAGCAATCAATGAAATATTATCTACAGTGCCTGTAACGTCACGCAGCGCGTAAAGCTTTTTATCCGCTGGAACCAAAGTGGCGTTCTGACTGCAAATGGCTATTCCGTGAGATTTTACTTTATTTATAAACTCAGAACCCGTCATTTCCACCCTAAAACCGGGAATGGCTTCAAGTTTATCCAATGTCCCGCCAGTATGCCCCAGTCCTCTACCAGACATCTTGGCCACAGGAACTCCTGCAGCAGCAACTAATGGTCCCAATATAAGGGTAGTTTTATCACCTACCCCGCCGGTGCTGTGTTTATCTACCTTGATGCCGGGTATGTCTGACAGGTCAATCAAATCGCCTGATCTCATCATGGCATCTGTAAGTGCAGCCGTCTCTTCATCATTCAATCCGCGAAAGAACACTGCCATCAACCAGGCTGCCATCTGATAATCGGGGATTTCGCCTTTCACAAAACCCCGGATAATATCACCGATTTCATCCCGCGTAAGGATAAATCCATCTCTTTTCTTTTTAATTATCTCTACCAAAATATTATTGTAAAAACACTTAAGATTATATCTTTTAATATGCCGTCTTTGCAACTCCTTTGGTTCCATAGGCTAATCTCACCTCTGAATTCAAAAGTCAGGACCTAATCACTAAGACAACTACTACCGGTAGTCTCAAATTCTATGCCTAAAACGTCAGCCACAGTCGCTGCAATATCCGAAAAACTCTTCCGCACTCCAAAGTTGTTACCTGCTTTGACATTTTTACCATAAATAAGGATTGGAATATACTCTCTGGTATGATCCGTTCCCTGCCATGTAGGATCGTTTCCGTGGTCAGCGGTAATGATAAGAATATCGTTATCTTTCATTTTATCCATTAATGACGGGATGTATTTATCAAATTCCTCCAGACACGCTGCATATCCTGCCACATCTCTTCGATGACCGAAATGCATGTCAAAATCAACCAGATTTGTAAATATCAAACCTTCCATATCTTCGTCCAGTGCTTGGATAGTTGCTTCAATGCCTGCTATATTATGGGTGGTTTTGATATATCTGCTGATGCCTTTACCGGCGAAGATATCAGAAATCTTACCGATGGCCAGCACCCCCATGCCATGAGCCAATATGGCATCCAATACGTTGTCCGGTGGCCTCACAGCAAAATCTTTTCTGCCGGATGTGCGTGAATAATTGCCCGACGTACCTGTAAATGGCCTGGCGATTACTCTGCCAACTTCCAAATCGCCGGTTAACATATCTCTTGCTGTCTGACATATCCTGTATTGCTCTTCCATAGGAATAACATCTTCGTGCATAGCAATCTGGAATACACTATCAGCAGAAGTATACACAATAGGAAAGCCGGTTCGCACATGCTCATCACCCAGCTCTTCGATGATAGTTGTACCTGATGCGGCATAGTTGCCTAAGGTTTTTACTCCAATGGCTGCTTCAAAACGATCAATAAAATCCTTAGGGAAACCATCAGAAAAAACAGGAAAAGGGTGTTCTAAAATGCTGCCCGCAATTTCCCAATGTCCTGTAGTCGTATCCTTTCCGGCCGACTTTTCCATGGCTTTGCCAAAGGCGGCAAGAGGGTGATCTGTCTTGGGTAGTGCGTTTTGATGATCAATGTTGCCTAATCCCATTTTTATTAAATTGGGAATTTGCATATGTGGATAGTGCACAGCAATATGTCCCAGTGTATTGCTCCCTTCATCTCCATAAAGATGGGCATCAGGCAAGTACCCTATTCCTACACTATCGAGCACTATTAGAATAACGCGGCTATGCTTCATGTATTGAGTGCCATTGATTTTGGGAATAAAAGTAATTGTTTTCCCTGATATCACCTAAAATATGGTCATTTGTACAACAGCTACTATGTTATGGTGGTGTTTACTTACATTTTGCATAATCAACAAAATGTTGATTATTTATCATTCTTACCAGCTATGCCTTATTGCAATGACTCCGGATACGACATTTGATTTCTCTCCTGTGAAAGACACTATCGTCGGAGAAGTTTACCTAAACTTGGGGAAACAACCTCCGGATGACAGCTTGTTCATCCCTAATTATGCATCAGAAAAGTTGGTGTTACCTTCCTGCCAATCGTCAGGTATACCGTCTGAAACTGAAGCCAAATATCGAACAAAAAGCTAAGCATAAATTTGATATCCTCTTCATATAGTCAAATTGCATGATATGACTTTCTTTCTACAAATTAGTATATTTCAATTACTGTTGTGCTTTAAATCCTGCAATTCTCTCAAAAACTCCATAGCCTTTGTAACTCTTGACCCTGACGATTTCTGAATAAACTCTTTTACCCATTTTTTATGAATATTTTTGTAGGTTACTTCCTTGTAAAACCATATGCCTAACGGAATTAATATGACAAATGCGACTATTTGTGCTGTCCACCAACTTCCATTTGATTTTGTAATGATATCAAAATCAGCTAAGGCTCTAATATCAAAATCCTTGATAACTTTTGTAAGAATTGTTGGATATGCCAGAAATGTAGGGATAAATAAAATAGTCAATTTAGCGTAATTCAGCATATGTGTTTGCAATACAACAATTGAACTCTGAATTGTTGCAATGTCTTTATTAAAGTCTATTCTTTTTATTAAATTAATTTGCTTTAAGGCGTTTGCAAAAGTAGTTGCATAAAAAGTCAACAAACCAATTGCAGAAATCGCATACGGGAATTGAGAAATGTTTTTAAATAGAAAACCAATCAATAGTACAATTGCGATTGAATGAAATATACATTCAATCACCCTTTGGCGATACATTGATTTAAATTTTGAAACAACTTTTTGGGTCTGAATCAACCCTATATTTTGGTCATTGAGCTTTAAGTTTTTTTCTAATTTAATATTATTAGAATGCCACATTGTTTTTAATTCGTCTAATTCCATTATTTAAAAGTTTATTTATTTGAAAAATTTGTTCTCAGTTTATCTTTAATTCGATTGATTTTGGTCGCTACATTTGTTTCAGTGAAGCCTGTAATGTGTGCAATTTCTCTATGTGATTTATCATCCAGATACAATAGAATAATGGCTTTGTCAATTTCTTTTAATTCGTTTATGAAATCCTGTAATAAGAGGAGATTGTTTTCAACTTCGATATCCTCAGACATTTCTTCAAAAACAATCAATCCTTCTGAAATTGAATCATGATTTTTGAATTTCTTTTCCCTACGATAAAATGAAATTGCTACATTCAAAGCGATTCGATACATCCATGTTGAAAATTTAAACTCATTATTAAAACTGTCGAACGATTTCCATAAGTTATAAATAATTTCCTGAGCTAAATCTTCTCTATCATTTTTGTCGGAACAGTAGGAATTACAAATTTTATAAATTATCCCTTTGTTTTCACTTACGAGTCTAGTGAATTCCTGTTCTTTTGTCATCACTTCCAATATTGATTTGGTTTTGAATTTATTTAACGTTTTGACCATACAACACTTTTAGAGTTCTGCTATGGCAAGCCGGTACAACTGACAAATGAGTTTCACCATCAAATATTTGACTTATCATTGTTAAACCTTTATATTCACGGTTTTTTAATGTGTTGGTAAAAGTAGTCATAGGATCTATCATGATCCCACCTTCCAATGCCCCGGCCGAAAAAAAGACATTTGCTGATATTGATTTGCTTTGTGTTGAAAATGAGCTTTCAATTGATAACATTTCATTGTTGTTCCACCAAAAAGACGGACTATTTATACCATATCTTTTAAATAAAACCGGTTTTTTTACAAGGCAATATCCAGCGAATAAACCACCAAGTGAGTGTCCGGATATTCCTCGGTCGGCGGAGGTTTTATAATGTTTATCAATGAATGTAATTATATCATTTTGTAAGGTACTAAGGAACAATTCAGCCCCACCGGATTTTAATTTTCCATCAGGAATATTCATAATTTTTGACCATAGTGTGTCAGATTGAGGGATACTAGATGGAGTGAAATCATTGTACCTACCAGCAAACCATTCTGCATCTGCCTGACTGTCGTCGTCAATAGCCACAATAATAACATCTTTAATTTCCTTTCCCAAATCCAAAACTTCCCGAATGGAATGAAATGAGGTGAAAGAATATTTCCCATCTAAAACATACAATACAGGATAGTGTATGGTATCGCCGATTGAATAATCCTTTGGAAGGGATACATACAATTGATAGAGTTTACTATTAAAACTTGATTTAATAATATGTTCTTTTGTAGTTGTCATTAAATTGTTGCTTTTATCCTGTCCGAATGAGTTAGTTGTGCTTAAAAAAACAAACATACAGAAAATAAGGCTTGAAATGTTTGAATTAATCCGGTTCATATTTATAATATTTTAATTTTTATGCCTACTCTTTCAGTTTTCGGCTTCCCTGTTTTTTGTCAATTTGATATATGATTCGGACAGGTCTTAAAATATCACATTTTTTTTGTAGTTTTCTCAAACTTTTATAATAAAACTGAATAGAGATGGAGAGAATATATGAGTTTGGCCAGTCAAGTTACCCGAAAGAAGAAAAGTAGTTTTCATCGGGAAACTCTTGAAAATATTAAATGAAGTAGATGTAGTGCGGCTTGAACACAAAACTAGCAGACAGGTTTTTATTTGTTGAAAACACTATATTTATCTTATGATTGATTGTCCCAAATGGCTCTGGTTACATCCGAAACTGACTTAACATAAAGCTTTAATAGGTGCATTTTGCCTCTTTTTATTCCGTTGTTCAATGGAACATCAAATTATATTTTTCGGGAACGATGCTCCACACGATGAGAAGGTTTTATAACATTTGGAAAGTTTGCTCCGGATAGGAGGAGTCATGCTGAATTAAAGAAAACTCGCTCCCGGTGATAGAAAGAATTCTGATCACGGAAAAGAATATGTTAATTGAATTGATGCAAATGCGTTAATCTGTACTTAATACTGTTTTACCGGTAATATCTAAGGTACTATTGGTTTCAACCATGATCAGATTATTCTTGAATGGATTGTTTATTTCTCTTAGGTCAATGTTCTTTAGGGTGACCGTTTTCCCATTTGTGATCCTGATTCCGGATTGTATGCCTATAGTTGCAAAATCTACGGTTATCTCGGGTCTGTAGTCAATATCCAACCCTTTAAAAATAAGGCTCTTATCAATGTTCAAAGGTTTGGTCAGTAAGGTTGTGTTGACTGGTATAGGAGCGGTCTGATCATAAGTGATCACATCACCATCATGGGCACAAGCTATGATATTGCGAAGGGTATTAAAGCCAGAATCTGCAGAGTCTTTAACGATTAATCCCTCAGGAAATCCTGTAGATGTACCCAGAATCACAACGATCAAACTCCCGTTGCATAGTGGCTGAGCCGAAATATGGATCACGGACATCAAAAGAAAAAAACTCAAAATCATTGGTCTGAACATAATTACAATTTTTCTTATTTTAAGCATATCAGATAATACAAAGGCAATCTGTCTAAATGAAGTCATTTAATAACATGTGTTAAAATTAATCTTAGTGCAAGATATTAAAACAGCAGAAACATAAGTAAGTTTATTACTACTGCTCCTACTGCTTTAATGCCTCTTGCCTCAATTAGTTTTCACCTATCATACATCCGTTACCGTCTGTCACTTTAAATTTGTATGTTGTGTTTCCGGATAGTCCGGAATAAATAATAAATCCTTCTACAGGTATCGCTTGTGCTGTACCTGGAGGAGTTCCCGTAACCGGTCCACCGAATGGTGCCACAGGCGTTCCACTCCATGTTACGTTTAGTGTTCCGGTACCTCCGGATGCTGAAACTTTGATCTCACCAACATTCACCTGACATCCATCATTGGACTGTTCGCAGGTTCCTGCAACAATGGCAGGTGGTGAGGTAACAATTTCCGTATCTGTCGTCTGACAGTTATTCGCATCCATTACTACGATCTGATAAGTTCCTGCCGTAAGTGCAGTGAATACATTAGTGGCAAAGAAACTTACTCCGTTATCAATACTATACTGCAATGCACCCGAACCACCTGAAGCGGTGATGGTTATAGTTCCGTTATTACTTGTGCCTTGCCCGACTGTACAACTTACCGCTGTAGAAGTAGCACTTACAATAAGCAATTCCGGCTGAGTTACGGTATAAGAGCCTGTTGCAGTACAGCCATTGGCATCCGTTACGGTAACTGAATAGGTACCTGCTACAAGACCAGTTAACGAGGATGATGTCGCATCATTGTTCCAGATATAAGTATATGGAGATGTTCCACCGGTTGGTGCTGAAGCAGCAGTTCCATTATTTGTTTCATTGCACGTTTCGTTTGTTCCGCTAACATTTGCAAGCAAAACAACTGGTTGTGTGACTGTATACGATCCTGTAGCAGTACAACTGTTGACGTCTGAAACAGTAACTGAATAGGTTCCGGCTACCAAACC